>CAMDXD010000018.1 GCA_945877995.1 Bordetella parapertussis | reverse complement strand
AAAACCCGGGTCAGACACGGTTTATCGGAGCGGTCGCGCCTGGTTCACGGCAGGCGCCCAAAAACCCGTGTCTGACCCAGGTTTTTGGGGGGGCATGGTGAGCCGGTTGTTGTGGTGTGTGCTGCGCCGCGACCTGCTGCTCACGCTGCGTCGTCCCGCGGAGCTGCTGACGACGCTGTTCTTCTTCATCATCGTGGTCAGTCTGTTCCCGTTGGGCATCGGGCCGCAGCCGGAGTTGCTGCGCGAGATCGCGCCGGGCGTGCTCTGGGTGGCGGCGCTGCTGGCCTCGCTGCTCGCGCTGCCGAGGCTGTTCGCGGCCGATCATGCGGACGGCACGCTGGAGCAGCTGGCGCTCGCGCCGCAGCCGCTGTCGTTGATCGTGTTCGCCAAGCTGGTCGCCCACTGGCTGACCACCGGCCTGCCGCTGACCCTGCTCGCGCCGCTGATCGCGCTGCAGTTCGACCTGCCGCCCGCGGCGACCGGGGTGCTGGTCGCCTCGCTGGCCCTGGGCACGCCGATCCTCGGGGCGATCGGCGCGGTCGGCGCCGCGCTCACGCTCGGACTGCGGGGCGGCGGCGTTCTGACTGCGGTTCTCGTGCTGCCGCTGTATATTCCGGCTCTCATCTTCGGTGCCGGTGCCGTCGAGGCGACACTGGGCGGGCTCGACGCGTCAGGTCACCTGTCGCTGCTCGCCGCGCTGACGGTTTTCACCCTGACCTTTGCACCCTGGGCTGCGGCCGCGGCCGTGCGGATTTCGCTGGACTGACAGAGCCCGACCCTTCCTTCGATGGCCATCCACTGGTTCAAGTACGCCTCGCCGGCGAGCTTCTATGGCCTCGCCGGCCGCTTGATCCCGTGGTTCGCGGCCGCGGCAGCCCTGGCAACCCTCGCCGGGCTCTACATCGGCCTGGTGCTCGCGCCCACCGACTTCCAGCAGGGCGACTCGTACCGCATCATCTACATCCATGTGCCGGCCGCCTGGATCGGCATGTTCACCTACCTGGTGATGGCCGGCTGGGCAGCGGCCGGCATCGTGTTCAACACCCGGCTGTCGGGCATGATGGTGCAGGCCTTGGCGCCGACCGGTGCGCTGTTCACCTTCATCGCGCTGTGGACAGGTGCGTTCTGGGGCCGCCCGACCTGGGGCGCCTACTGGGTCTGGGATGCGCGCCTGACCTCGACGCTGATCCTGTTCTTCCTCTACATCGGCTACATGGCCCTGCGGGCGTCGATCGACGATCCGCGCCGGGCCGACCGTGCCGGTGCGCTGCTCACGCTGGTCGGCGTGGTGAACATCCCGATCATCTATTTCTCGGTCAAGTGGTGGAACACGCTGCACCAGGGTGCGTCGGTGAAGCCGGGCAGCTCGTCGATGGCCACAGTGATGCTCACCGGCATGCTGGTGATGGCGTTCGCGGCGTGGATGTACACGATCGCCATCTCGCTCGCGCGGGTGCGTTCGATCATCGTCGAGCGCGAGCAGCACAGTGCGTGGGTCGGCGAACTGCTGGTGGCCGAAGAGAAGGCCGGAACCTCCGGCGGTGTGCCGGAGTCCAAGGCAGAGGGGGCACGATGAACTGGTCGAGCTTTTCCGACTTCCTCGCGATGGGCGGCTATGCGTTCTTCGTCTGGATGTCGTACGGCGTGACGGCGCTGCTGGTCGTGGCCGAAATCGCCTGGGTCGTGAAGCAGCGCCGGCAATCGCTGGCGCGCGCGCGGGTCCAGCGCCAGATCCGGGAGTGGAGCAGCACATGAAACCGCGGCAGAAACGGCTGGCGATCATCGGCGGCGGCCTGGCCGCGCTCGCGGTCGTCGCGGCGCTGGTGTTGAACGCCTTCGAGGACAACCTGCTGTTCTTCTTCAGCCCGACGCAGGTCTACGCGAAAGAGGCACCGCTCGATCGTCCGTTCCGCATCGGCGGGCTGGTCGAGGCCGGCAGCGTGAAGCGCGAGGCCGATGGCCTGACGGTCGCGTTCAAGGTGACCGACACCGCGCAGGTGGTGCCGGTCACCTACCGGGGCATCCTCCCCGACCTTTTCCAGGAGGGCAAGGGCGTGGTCGCGCGGGGCAAGCTCGGCCCCGACGGCGTCTTCCGTGCCGACCAGGTGCTGGCCCGCCACGATGAGAACTACATGCCGCCCGAGGCGGCCCATGCGCTCGAACAGGCGAAGAAGTCACAGGGCTCGGTCGTCGCGCCCGCAGGAGGCTACGGCAAGTGATTCCAGAACTCGGCCATTTCTGCCTGATCCTCGCGCTGGTACTCGCCGGCATCCAGGTGGTGTTTCCGCTCGTCGGCGCCCAGCGCGGCATCGAATCCTGGATGGCGATGGCACGCCCGGTCGCGCAGGGCCAGGGCGTGTTCGTCACGCTCGCCTTCGGTGCGCTTGCCTACAGCTTCATGGCACAGGATTTCTCGGTGCTGAACGTCGCGCAGAACTCGCACTCGCAGCTGCCGATGACCTACCGCTTCACCGCCACCTGGGGCTCGCACGAGGGCTCGCTGCTGCTCTGGTCGTTCATGCTTGCCGGCTGGACGGTCGCGGTCACCGTGTTCAGCCGCCAGTTGCCAGCGCCGCTGGTGGCACGCGTGCTGGCGGTGATGGGCATGATCAGCGTCGGCTTCCTGTCGTTCATGCTGTTCACGTCGAACCCGTTCGAGCGGCTGATCCCGGCTGCCGCAGATGGCCGCGACCTGAACCCGCTGCTGCAGGACATCGGCATGGTGATCCACCCGCCGCTGCTCTACATGGGCTACGTCGGCTTCTCGGTCGCCTTCGCCTTCGCGATTGCAGCGCTGATCTCGGGCGAGCTCGACTCCACCTGGGCGCGCTGGTCGCGGCCGTGGACGACCATCGCCTGGATGTTCCTCACGCTTGGCATCGCGCTGGGTTCAGCCTGGGCGTACTACGAACTCGGCTGGGGTGGCTGGTGGTTCTGGGATCCGGTCGAGAACGCCTCGTTCATGCCGTGGCTGGTGGGCACCGCGCTGATCCACTCGCTGGCGGTCACCGAGAAACGCGGCGCGTTCAAGAGCTGGACGGTGCTGCTGGCGATCAGCGCGTTCTCGCTGTCGCTGCTGGGCACCTTCCTCGTGCGCTCGGGCGTGCTGACCTCGGTGCATTCGTTCGCCTCCGACCCGGAGCGCGGCCTGTACATCCTCGCCTTCCTGGTGATCTCGATCGGCGGCTCGCTCGCGCTCTATGCCTGGCGTGCGCCGAAGGTCGGCCTGGGCGGCTCGTTCGACCTGGTGTCGCGCGAGTCGGCCCTGCTCGGCAACAACGTGCTGCTGGTGGTGGCCGCGGGCTCGATCCTGCTCGGCACGCTGTATCCGCTGATCATCGATGCGCTCGGCCTGGGCAAGCTGTCGGTCGGCCCGCCCTACTTCGATTCGGTCTACCTGCCGCTGATGTCGCCGCTGATGTTCCTGATGGGCATCGGCCCGATCACGAAGTGGAAGAAGGCGACGCTGCCCGAGATGGCAGTGCGCCTGCGCTGGGCGTTCGGCATCAGCGTGGTCACGGCCATCATCGTGCCGCTGGCGATGTCGGCGCAGACCGGCATCGGCACCTTCAGCCCGCTCGCGTCCTTCGGCATCCTGTGTGCGATGTGGATCGCCTCGACCGCCATCACCTCGCTGGTGCAGCGCGTGCGCCAGGGCGAGGGCTCGCTGATGGCACGCCTGTCGCGCCCGACCGCCAGCTTCTACGGCATGCTGCTCGCGCACTTCGGTGTCGCGGTGTTCGTGGTCGGCGTGACGATGGTGCGCGGCTACGAGAGCGAACAGGACGTACGCATGCGCGTGGGCGAAGTGGTGCAGTCGGGCGGCTACACCTTCCGCTTCGACGGCGTGCGCGAGGCGCAGGGTGCGAACTTCCGCGCGATGGAAGGCACGATCACCGTGCTGAAGGGCGATGCGTTCGTCGAGACGCTGCATCCGCAGAAGCGCGTGTACAACGCCTCCGGCATGGTGATGACCGAGGCGGCCATCGACTCCGGCTTCACCCGTGACCTGTACGTGTCGCTGGGCGAACCGGTCGACAACGGCGAATCGTGGATCGTGCGCGTGTACCACAAGCCCTACATCGATTGGATCTGGGCCGGCTGCTTCCTGATGGCCCTGGGCGGCCTGCTCGCCGTCTGCGACCGCCGCTACCGCGTCAAAGTCCGCACCCGGACCCTGGGGTCTGACCCCAGCGTCCGCCAGCCGACGGCGGCGGGTGCGGTAGCAGTGCCGCCGATGGCGCGGGCCGCTTTGCCGCCGTCCGATGGGGGGCGGCGATGAACCGCGCTTGGTTGCCGCTCGTCGGCTTCGTCGTGCTGGTCGCTTTCCTCGGCATCGGGCTCACGCTCAATCCGCGCGAAGTGCCCTCGCCGCTGATCGGCAAGGCGGCACCACCCTTCTCTCTGCCGACGCTGGCCGAACCCGGCCGCCAGTTCTCCGTCGACGATGCGAAGGGCAAGGTCTGGCTGCTCAACGTCTGGGCCTCGTGGTGCACGCCCTGTCTGGAAGAGCACCCGGTGATCGAGGCGCTGTCGAAGCGGGGTATCCCGGTCTACGGGCTGAACTACAAGGACAAGCCGGACGCCGCCACTGCCTGGCTCGCGCGCAACGGCAACCCGTACCTGCTGTCTGTGGTCGACCCGACCGGCCGCGTCGGCATCGACTACGGCGTCTACGGCACGCCCGAAACCTATCTGATCGACAAGCAGGGCGTGATCCGCTTCAAGCATGTCGGCCCGCTCAACCCGCAGGTGGTCGAACGCACGTTGCTGCCACTGATCCAGAAACTGCGCGCATCGTGAGCGCGCGGCGCACGATCCACGCAGGCCCGTTACAGCGGGTCATGGGGCTGCGTAGGCCGCCGCTGCGCGCGCTGATGCTGGCGGCGCTGTTGTGCGTGGCTGCGCCTGCCCCGGCGGCAAGCACCGGCACCGGCACCGACGGCGCCGCCAGCACGCCGGTCGCACCCGGCGTCGCCCGCCCGAACGCGCAGGACCCGGTGCTCGAGCAGCGGCTGATCGCGGTGACGAAGGAACTGCGCTGCCTGGTGTGCCAGAACGAATCGATCGCGGATTCGCATGCCGCGCTGGCAGTCGACATGCGCAACGAGATCCGCGAGCAGCTCAAGAGCGGCATGACCGACCGGCAGGTGCTCGATTTCATGGTCGCGCGCTATGGCAACTTCGTGCGCTTCCGCCCGCCGCTCGACTGGACCACGATCGCGCTCTGGTTCGGCCCCGGCCTGCTGCTGGTGATCGGGCTCGGCGTGCTGGTCGTGCAGCTGCGCCATCGGCGCACGCTGACCGAGGCGCGCGCGATGCCCGCGCTTTCGGATGCGGAACGCACGGCGCTCGCCTCGCTCGCCACCGGCAACGACCGCACGACGCAGGATGACAGGATGGGCAATCGATGATGCTGTTCTGGATTATCTGCGTGCTGCTGGCGCTGCTGGCTGTCGCCTTCGTCGCGCTGCCGCTGCTGCGCGCGACCCGCGTCGATGCAGGGCCGGCGCGCGCCGCGTTGAATGCCGAGGTCTATCGCGACCACCTGCTGGAACTCGACCGTGAACTGGCCGACGGCGTGCTGTCGGTAGAGCAGCATGCGATTGCACGTACGGAACTGGACCGGCGGGCGCTGGCGGAAGCGGCGGTACCGGCCGGGATGGCACCGGCCAGGTTGACGCCGACCGGCGGCGCGCCCACCGTGCGCCGCAGCCGCTGGCTCGCCTCCGGCGTGCTGGCGCTGGTGCCGGTGCTGGCGATCACCGGCTACCTCGCGCTCGGCAACCCGGCTGCGCTCAATCCCCCGGACCAGCAGTTCCTGCAGATGGTCGATGCGCTCGCCGAGAAGCTGAAGGCGAACCCCGACGATGCGCAAGGCTGGGTGATGCTCGCACGCGCCTACCAGATCACCGGGCGCATGCCGGAGTCGATCGCCGCCTTCGAGAAGGCCAGTGCGCTGCGCCCGGACGACGCAAACCTGCTCGCAGGCCACGCCGATGCACTGGCGATGATGCAGGGCAGCCTGTCGGGCAAGCCGTTCGAACTGATCGTGAAGGCGCTCAAGCTCGATCCGAAGAACCAGACCGCGCTCGCGCTGGCCGCGACCGCCGCGATGGAGAACGGCCAGTTCGCCGAATCGATCGCGCTGTGGCGCAGGCTCGCGGCCGTGGTCGAGCCCGGGTCGGCCGATCGCAAGGCCGTGGACCAGGCTATCGAGCAGGTACGGCAGGCCGCGCTTGCGAAGGGCGTGACGCTCGCGGACGCACCGACGGTGGCGGCAGGGAATGCCCAGGCCAAGGGCCCCGCCGCAGCGCCCGCCGCGGCCGGCGCCAGCATCAGCGGCGAGGTGACGCTCGCGCCCGAACTGATGCGCCAGGCGAAGCCGGACGAGGCAGTGTTCATCTTCGCGCGCGCGGTCGATGGCCCACCGCTGCCGTTGGCCGTGATGCGCGCGACGGTGAAAGACCTGCCGATCCGCTTCACGCTCGACGACTCGATGAGCATGGCGCCCACGGCGAAGCTGTCGATGCACAAGCAGGTGGTGGTATCGGCCCGGGTCTCGCGCTCCGGACAGGCGATGCCGCAGCCCGGTGACCTCGTCGGCACCGTGCAGTCGGTGGCTGTCGGGGCAACCGGCGTACAGGTTCGTATCGCAGATGTCGTGCGCTGACCGCCGCGGCGCCTTCGTGCGCACCTGGCGTATCACCCGCGCGACGGCGCTGATGGTGCGCGGGCTGCTGGTCGCGCTGTTCGTGCTCGATCGCCCGGATGTGCGCCTGCGCAACCGCCACATGCAACCCTGGTCGGCGGCGCTGCTCGACGTGATGGACATCGGCCTGGACGTGCATGGCGAACTGCCGAGCGACGATGCGCCGGTGTTCATCGCGGCCAACCATGTGTCCTGGCTCGACATCTGGGTGATCAACGCGGTCTGCCCGACCTTGTTCGTCGCGAAGTCCGAGATCCGCGGCTGGCCGGTGTTCGGCTGGCTGGCGGCGCGCGTCGGCACGCTGTTCATCGAGCGCGCCCGGCGCACCGACACGCGCAAAGTCAACGACCGCATCATCGCGCGGCTCGCGGTGTCGGGCGAGCGCATCGCGGTGTTTCCGGAAGGTACGACCACCGACGGCTCGGTGGTGCGGCCGTTCCATGCATCGCTGTTCCAGCCGGCGGTCGGTGCGCAGGCGCGGGTGTATCCAGTGGCGATACGCTATGTCGACGAGGCCGGCATGCGCAGCGATGTCCCGGCGTACATCGGCGATGTCTCGTTGCTGGTGTCGATGTGGCGCATTGCGGGCGCACAGGGGCTGCGCGCCGAGCTGCATTTCCTGGAACCGATCGAGCCGTTCGCCGCATCCGGCGAAGCCGGCGGGACGGAAGGCCCGGAACTGCGCGCGCAAAGACGCCGGCTCGCCGCGATCGCGCAGGAACGCGTCGCGGCGAAGATACACGCCGAGTGACGCCTCAGCGGTTGGTCTTGATCTGGTAGGCGACCGCGGCGCGGATCTGCGCTTCGGTGAGCGACGGGTTACCACCCTTGGGCGGCATGTTGCCGATACCTTTCAGGGCCGAGGCAACCAGCGCGTCTTCGCCCTTCTTGATGCGCGGCGCCCAGGCAGCCTTGTCGCCGCTCTTCGGCGCGCCGGCGGCACCCACCGCATGGCAGGCCGAGCAGGCCTGCTTGTAGACCGCTTCGCCATCGACCGCGGCGGCGGCCGGTGCAACAGCCGCCGGGGCAACAGCCGCGACAGTCATCGCAGCGGCAGCAGCGGCCGGGGCGGCCGGGGCAGCGGGGGCAGCAACCGGCGGCTCCTTGAACTTCGCGCCGGCGGAGTTCGCGAGGTAGGCCACCGCGCGGCTCATCTCGATGTCGGTCAGCGCCGGGTTGCCGCCGCGTGCCGGCATCTGGCGGATGCCTGCGATCGCCTGCCTGGTCAGCGCGGCCTGGCCCTCGGGGATCAACTTCGCCCAGGCGGCGTTGTCGCCGAGCTTGGGTGAATTCAGGGCACCGGTGGTATGGCAGCCGGCGCAGACCGCCTTGTAGACCTCTTCGCCGGTCTTCTCGGCCTTGGCCGTGGCCACGGCGGCCACGGCGATCGCGCCGGCCGGGGGTTCTTCGCCGGCGATCCAGACCTGGCCGATCGGGCGCATGCGATCGGCGATGACCGCAGCGGCCTTCGCCTGGCTGCCGGCCGGCTCGGTGTTCTTGGCGCCGGTGACGAACGACACCAGCAGCACGATACCGATGATCGGCACGAGGAACGAGGCCACGACCACCGTGATCAACTGCTTCGGCGTGTTGATCAGGCCCTGGCTTTCGGTGCCGTGGCCTTCTGAACCTTCTCCGTGCTGCGCGCTCATCGAGTGACTCTCCGTCGGTACCGGTCGTTGCCTGTGGGTTGCCGCAGCCCCATGGGGTAGGTCATGGGGAATGACGCCATGCGGAATAACCTGAAATTATATCGTCAACACGTGTCCGTGGACATCGAGCGGGATGTCAAGCCGCACCGGCGGTGCAGGCAATGCGACAATCGACGCCCCGGCGGATGGCTGACTGCGTCGTCCGCAACCGTCTGCCGCGTTCGTTCCGCACCCACTGCCGCTCTCCGCCACCCTCAGATGACCGAACTCACCCGCCTCACAGCCTGCGCCGCGGTCGACCTGCTCGAGCGCCGGGAAGTCTCGCCGCTCGACCTGGTCGAGGCGGCCGCCGCGCGTATCGCGGCCACCGATGGCTCGATCAATGCGCTGCCCACGCTCTGCCTCGACCGCGCGCGCGACCATGCGAAGCGGCTGATGGCCGCGCCGTGGCCCACACCAGGCGGCCCGCTCGGCCCGCGTGGTCGACTGCACGGGCTGCCGATCGCGGTGAAGGACAACATCGACGTCGGCGGCGTGCGCTGCACCAGCGGGTCGCTCGCGTTCGAGCATCGCATCGCGCCGGCCAACGACGTGGTCGTCGACCGGCTAGAGGCCGCCGGCGCCATCGTGATCGGCAAGTCGAACCTGCCCGAGTTCGCGGCCGGCGGCACCACGCACAACGAGGTGTTCGGCACCACGTACAACCCGTGGGACACCACGAAGACCTGCGGCGGCTCGTCTGGCGGCTCCGCCGCGGCGCTGGCCGCCGGCCAGGTCTGGCTCGCCACCGGCAACGACTTCGCCGGCAGCATCCGGATACCGTCGTCGTTCTGCGGCACCGTCGGCCTGCGCCCGACGGCCGGCACGGTCGCGCGCATCCAGCGCCAGGCCTATTCACCGCTGTCGGTCGAAGGCCCGATGGGGCGAACCGTCGCCGATGTCGCGCTGATGCTCGACTGCCAGGCTGGCGAACTCGGGGCTGACCCGCTGTCGCGCCCGGCCCCGGCACGCACGTTCCTGTCTGCGGCCCGCGCGCCGGCGCTGCCGGCCCGCATCGCCTTCAGCACCGACCTCGGTATCGCGCCAATGGTCGACCCGGAAGTCGCGCGCCTGTGCCGCACCACCGCGAGCGCGATGCAGGTACCCGGTTCTCGCGTCGAAGAGGCCTGCCCCGACCTGCAGGATGCCGACCTCGTATTCCAGGTGCTGCGCAGCTTCCTGTACGTCGGCCGGCTCGCGCACATCATGGACCAGCACCGTGACCGGATGTCGCCGAACGTGGTCTGGAACACTGAGCAGGGCCTCGCGCGCAGCACGCGCGAGGTGGTCGAGGCCGACATCGCACAGGCCGCGATCGCGCGGCGCGTGGTGCGCTTCTTCGACGACCACGACCTGCTGCTGTGCCCGGTGGCGATCAGCCCGGCCTTCGATGCGCAGCAGCAGCAGCTCGACGAGTTCGGCGGCGTACGCTTCGGCTTCTACTACCAGTGGATGATGATGACCTACGCGATCACCGTCACCGCCTGCCCGTCGCTGGCGGTGCCCTGCGGCTTCACTGCGGGCGGGCTGCCGGTCGGCATGCAGCTGATCGGGCCGCCGCGCTCGGAGCACCGGCTGCTGGCGGCTGGCGCGTGGCTGGAACAGCAGTTCAGCCTGCACGAGCGCGTACCCCTCCTCCCCCAAACCCGTGTCTGATGCGTGACCCTGCTTTTTCGCGCTTTTTCGAGTGTGAACATGACTGAAACCTTGCCGCCGGACGACCGGCGTTATGTTCCGACACACCAGTGGGCGCGGCAGGTCGCGCCCGGTCGGGTCGAGGTCGGGATCACAGCGTTCGCGCAGGATGCACTGGGCGACGTGGTGTTCGCCGACCTGCCCAAGCCCGGCGCAGTGCTGGTCGCCGGCGAGCCGTTCATGGTGATCGAGTCGGTGAAGACGGCCTCCGACGTGCATGCGCCGGTCGCGGGCACGGTGGTCGAGGTGAACGAGGCGCTGCGCGACCGCCCGGAATCGCTGAATACCGATCCGTATGGGGCGTGGCTGGTGCGCGTCGAGGCGGCACCGGATGCGCTGGCGACGACCGGGCTGCTCGATTCGGCGGCCTATGCCGCCGCCATGGGCTGAACCTGACCCGCATGACCGAGCAGCCCACCGAACCCCGGCCCGGGGCCGAGAGCCCGCACAAGGGAACAAGCGGCATGCGCCGCATCGTCAACGCATTCGGCTATTCGAAGTCCGGGCTGGCAGCGGCCTATCGCAACGAGGCGGCGTTCCGGCAGGAGGTTCTGCTCGCTGCGGTGATGATCCCGCTGGCGCTGTTCCTGCCGGCCAGCGGTGCCGGCCGGGCGTTGATGATCGGGTCGGTGATGCTGGTGCTGGTGGTCGAGCTGCTGAACTCAGCGGTCGAGGCCGTGGTCGACCGGGTGTCGCTCGAGAACCATTCGCTGGCCAAGCGGGCGAAGGACATCGGCTCGGCGGCGGTGATGGTCGCGCTGGTCAACGTGCCGATCACCTGGGGACTGGTGCTGTTCGGCTGACCGCAAGAACACGAACAAGGAATTGCGATGGACTGGACGTTCGAACTTCTGATGAAGCCGCCACGCGGCATCCCGCTGACCGAAGGGCCGGTATGGGATGGCGAACAGCTTCTCTTCACCCATATCCAGGCCAGCACGATCCTGCGCCTGGACGTAGCCACCGGCGCGATCACCCCGTGGCGCACCGGCACCAACCGCACCAACGGCCTGGCCTTCGACAGCGAAGGCCGGCTGTTCGGCTGCTGCTCGGGCGGACGCTCGGTGCTGCGCTTCGACGGCACGTCGCCGGGCGAAGGCACGACCACCGTGGTCACCGAGCGCATCGACGGCAAGCGGCTCAACACGCCGAACGACCTGGCGATCGACCGCAAGGGCCGCATCTGGTTCAGCAACCCGATCAACGCCGGCAACTGGGACAAGGCCGAGCAGACCGAGCTGCCCGACCAGTCGGTGCTGCGCTGCGACCCGCAGCCCGATGGCAGCTACACCACCACCCGCGTGACCTTCGACACCACCATGCCCAACGGCGTGCTGCTGTCGCAGGACCAGCGCACGCTGTATGTCGCCGAGAGCGGCTACGCGAAGGGCATGCCGCGCGAACTGCGCGCCTATCCGATCCTCGACGATGGCAGCCTCGGCAGCTTCACCACGCTGTTCACCTGGGGCGAGGATGCACGCGGCGTACACCGCGGCATCGACGGCATGTGCCTGGACCGCGACGGCAACATCGTCGCCACCGCCGGCTGGGAGGTGGCGGGCGCAGGGCCGATGATTTACGTGTTCGCGCCGTCCGGGCGCGTGCTCGAGACGCATCCGGTGCCGGCGATCCGCCCGACCAACTGCGCGTTCGGCGGCGCGGACATGACGACGCTGTTCGTCACCACCACCGAGGGCCACCTGTTCCGCGCGCGCACCGGCCGGGTCGGCTGGTCGATGTATCCATGACGCGGTGACCCGCACACCTGCAGCACCTACAGCGCCTGCTCGATCCGCTCGACCAGCGTCGCGAGCACCTTGATGCGGGCGTAGAACTTGTTGTTCGCCTCGACCAGTGTCCACGGCGCGATCTCGGTCGAAGTGCGATCGACCATCTCGCACACGGCCTGCTGGTAGGCCGCCCAGCGCTTGCGGTTGCGCCAGTCGTCGGCCGTGATCTTGAAGTTCTTGAACGCCACCTGCTCGCGGTCGCGGAAGCGGCGCAACTGCTCCTCCTTGCTCACCTGCAACCAGAACTTGGTGACGATGACGCCGTGCGCATCGAGCTCGGCCTCGAACTCGTTGATCTCGCCGTAGCTGCGGCGCCAGTCGGCCTCGCTGCAGTAGCCCTCCACCCGCTCGACCAGCACGCGCCCGTACCACGAGCGGTCGAACAGCGCGAAGCGCCCGCGCCGCGGCAGGTCGCGCCAGAAGCGCCACAGGTAGGGATGCGCGCGTTCCTCCTCGCTCGGTGCGCCGACCGCGAGGCTGTGGTACTGGCGGGCATCGAGCGCGGCGGTGATGCGGCGGATCGCACCGCCCTTGCCGGCCGCGTCACTGCCTTCGAACACCACGACGGCCGCGCGCTTGCGGAACTTCACGTCGCGCGACAGCCGGTTGAGCCGACCCTGCAGCAGTTCGAGCGCCGGCTCGTAGACCTCGCGCGTCATCGGCTGGTCGAGCTCGAGCGTCGACAGCACGTCGCGCCGGTCGATCGCGGGCAGCATCGGGACAGGCTGCGCGGTGAGGGTGGGGGTGAGGGTGAGGGTTGCCGGCGCCGGGGTGACGGCGGCAACGGCCGCTGCACCCACGCCCTGCCGATCGAGACGCTGGCGTATCGCCGCGAGCAGCGTCTCGCCGACGGTCAGCGCGCGGTAGCACTCGTCGGCGCCCTCGACCACGATCCACGGCGCGGCAGGGGTGGAAGTGCGCCGCACCAGCAGCTCGGACACCTTGCGGAAGCGGTCGTACTTGTCGAAGCGGTGCCAGTCTTCCTTCGTGACCCGCCAACGCGTCAGCAGATCCTTCTCGAGCGCCTTCAGCCGTGCCTGCTGGTCCTTCTTCGACAGGTGGAACCAGAATTTCAGCAGCAGTACGCCCTCGTCGGCGAGCATCCGTTCGAACCGCTCGATCTCCTGCAACTGCTGCTCGAAGCGGTCGCTACCAGTGCGTCGGTACACCCGGTCGAGCACCGGCTGCGAATGCCAGGCGCCGAACAGCATGCCGATGCGGCCGTTCGGCGGCAGCGCCCGCCAGAAGCGCCACATGCGCGGCCGCTCGCCCTCTTCGTCGGAGGGCTCGCCGAATGCATGGGTGTCGATATGGCGCGGGTCCATCCACTCGTTGAGCAGGTTGACCGTCTCGCTCTTGCCGGCACCGTCGACGCCGCCGACCACGATCAGCACGGGGAAGCGCTTCAGCGCACCGAGGTCAACCTGGGCCTGCAGCAGCGCCGCCCGCAGCGCGGGCTCGCGCCGGCGGTACTCCTCGCGGTCGATGCGATGGCCCACCTCGGCGGATTCGAACATGCGGCGCTCCTGTGCAGCCGGGCGGCCTTGCCCGCTGCCTGCGATGTTAAGCCGATCGTGCCTGCCCGATGCTCAGAGCAGGTCGGGCGACATCGCGACCCGCAGCGACGTCTCTCCGCCCGACTCACGCTCCCGGTAGGAGATCCACCACAGTGCGCCCTTGCGGATCATCCAGGGAGCCGGCTCGCCAGCGAGCACCATCGAGGCCACCGCGCCCAGCGTCGGCTGGTGGCCGACGATGATCACGGTGCCGGCACCGTGCGGCCAGTCGACCGCCGCCAGCAGCGACGCGTACGAGGCGCCCGGGTCGAGGTTAGCGTCGACCTTGAACTTGTCGGTCAGCGCGCGGGCCGTGTCCTGCGAGCGCCGGGCCCGCGAGCAGAGCACCTTGTGCTTGTCGGGCAGCCGCGCCTCGAGCCAGGCGGCCATGCGCTTGGCCTGCCGCTGCCCCTTCGAAGTGAGCGCACGCGCCAGGTCGTTGCTGCCGTCTTCGGCTTCGGCATGCCGCCAGAGGATCAGGTTCATCGTGTCGGGACTCCTTTGTCGTCACCAGAACCGGTCGGCTTCGCGAAACCGGTTCCACGCGCGGTCGGCATCGTCGAGTACGGCCGTGCACAGGCCGAGCCGCCATCCGGCCAGCAGGGCCAGCCCTGCCTCGTCGATTGCACCGTCGAACGGGCAACCGGCCCCGCCCGCGACCAGTGCTTCGCCCGTGGCCATGTCGTTGAGGATTCCGAGGGATTGTTGCAGCCATGCCATCGACGCCAGGTAGGTGCCGGCCACCTTCTCCGCCTTGCCACCCTGCAGGCTGGCGAACGACTCGGCCGCGTAGCGCAGCTTCTTCACCGCGATGCGCAATTCATGGCGCGCCTCGGCATCCAGCCCGGACGGCCTGCCACCGATCGTGACCACCGCGCGATGACGGCGGTCCAGTGTGCCCGCCGCGAAGCGGCGGATGCCGGCCTTCTGGCGCCGCCCCTCGGCGTGCTCGGCGCTACCCCGGCCCGGATTCGCCTTCGCAGGGACTGGCTTCGCGGCGACCGCCACGACCGCCACGGCCACCACGGCGGGTGCAGCGGATGCGGCGGGCGCGGGCGCCGCCCGCCAGGGTGCACTGTCGATCCAGCGCAGCAGGTGCAGCACGAACGCCGTGTAGCCGGGTGCCGACAGCGCCGCGGCGCCCTGCTGCCGCGCCTGCTGGCGCAACGTGTCCAGGCGTTCGAACGTGGCGGCCAGCCGCGTCGCATGGCCGGCCGCCGCGAGCGGCGCCAGCGTCCCTTCCTCGAACACGTCGAGGTCGCGGGCGGCACCCAGCGCCGAGGCGAGCCGCCGCGCCTCGATCGAGATGGCATCGCTGCATGAGCGCGGGATCGCGCGCCGGAACGTCACCAGCGTGGAGCGCATCCGGCGCAGCGCGACGCGCGCCTGATGCACGTACTCCGGGTCGTCGCCCAGGCGCGCGCCGGCCGCGTTGCCCTGCAGCTGCGCGAGGCAGTTGAGCATCACCGACACGAAGGCCTGTTCCGCCGTCGCCTCGCCATCGAGCTGCAGCTTCGGCGCGCGCATCGGTGCCCGCTTCGTGCCGGTCGACAGCATGAAGCCGCGGGCGGCCTTGCTGCGCGGCTCGGGCATCAGCGCATGGTCGCGGTTCAGTTCGAGCGCGAAGGCGTACAGCCCGTCGACCGGGCCGCCCTTGAGTTCGAGCTCGAGTTCGAGGATCGGTTCGCTGCGCTCGCCCGCGATGACGTGTCCGCGATCGATCGCCAGCTCGATCGACGTTTCGCCATGGTCGACCAGCGCGCTCGCGCGGGTGAAACGGGTCTCGAAGGCGGGGGCCAGGGCCTCGCGGTTGCGCGGCTTCGCGAACCAGTCGGCGAACGGGGTCTCGGCGAGCACGTCGAGGTCGAGCATCGCGCGCGGCACCGGCCATTCCCATTCGCCGCGCCGGTGCTCGGGCGCGTCGGGCAGCTCGCACTTGAAGGTCTGCACCCAGCGCCGGCCGACCCGGCGCAGGCGCAGGCCGGCCCGACGGGCGGCGAGCGCGAAGTCGGGCGTGTCGAAGTAGATGCTCGACAGCGGCTGGCGGCGCAGCCCGGCTGCGACCCGCGGGTCGGCAAGGATCGCGCGCGCGCGCGCGGCGTCGAGCTGGAAGCACAGTTCGGTTTCGATCGCCATCGAGCCTCCGCGCGCTGCGCCCGGCCGCCGCGCTACCGGCCCGTTTCGGGCAACGGCAGCTGCGCGAGCTCGGCGAGCAGGGCCTGCTGCGCGGAGTACGGCTGCGCACGCGATGCGCTGCGCCGGCGGTAGACGCCGTCGCCGTTCATCTCCCACGACTGCAGGTTGTCGCGCAGGTACGGACGCAGCGCCTCGGCGATCATCCGCCGCTTCAGCCTCGGGTCGAGGATCGGCACGCAGATCTCGACGCGGCGGAAGAAGTTGCGGTCCATCCAGTCGGCGCTCGACAGGTACACGTTGTCCTTGCCACCGGCGTGGAACCAGAAGATGCGCGAATGCTCGAGGAAGCGACCGAGGATGGAGCGTACCCGGATGTTTTCGGACAACCCTGGCACGCCCGGGCGCAGCGCGCACACGCCGCGCACGATCAGGTCTATCTTCACGCCGGCCTGCGAGGCCTTGTACAGGGCCTCGATCGTCTGCGGCTCGAGCAGCGCGTTCATCTTCGCGACGATCTGCCCGCGCTTGCCGGCCCGCGCAGCCTTCGCCTCTTCGTTGATCGCCGCGACGATGTTCTCCTGCAGCGTGAACGGTGCCTGCCACAGGTGGTGCAGCCTGCTCGCCTTGCCCAGGCCGGTGAGCTGCTTGAAGGTCTCGTTCACGTCAGAGCAGATCTGCTCGTTGCAGGTGAACAGCCCGAAGTCGGTGTACAGGCCCGCGGTGCGCACATGGTAGTTGCCGGTCGACACGTGCACATAGCGGCGCAGCACGCCCTCTTCGCGGCGCACCACCAGCGACATCTTGGCATGCGTCTTGTGGCCCACGACGCCGTAGACGACATGCGCACCGGCCTGCTCGAGCTTCGAGGCCCAGCTGATATTGGCCTCTTCGTCGAAGCGCGCGAGCAGTTCGACGATCACGGTCACTTCCTTGCCGCTGCGCGCCGCCGCGACCAGGGTCTCCATCAGCACCGACTCGTTGCCGGTGCGGTAGATCGTCTGCTTGATGGCGACCACGGCTGGGTCGGCCGCCGCCTGCTGCACGTAATCGACCACCGGCGCGAACGACTGGAACGGATGGTGCAGCAGGATGTCACCGCCGCGGATCGCCTCGAACACATCGGCGCGGCGCATCAGGGTGCTCGGCACGCCCGGGGTGAACGGCTTGAACATCAGGTCCGGGCGATCGACCCAGTCGGGCACCTGCATCAGCCGCACCAGGTTCACCGGCCCGGGCACGCGGTAGATGTCGTCCTCGCCAAGGTTGAACTGCATGCGCAGGAACGCGGTCATCGCATCGGAGCAGTTGTCCGCGACCTCGAGGCGCACCGCGTTGCCGAAGTGCCGCTGCGGCAGTTCGCCCTGCAGCGCGATGCGCAGGTTCTTCACCTCTTCCTCGTCGACGAACAGGTCGCTGTTGCGCGTGACGCGGAACTGGTACGAACCGAGCACCTGCATGCCGGCAAACAGTTCGCGCATGTTCGCGTGCAGCACCGCCGACAGGAACACGAAGCCGTTCGGGCAGCCGGCGACCTGCGGCGGCAGCCGGACCACCCTCGGCAGCACGCGCGGCGCCTGCACGATCGCCGCGCCGGACTTGCGGCCGAACGCGTCCTTGCCTTCGAGCTCGACCGCGAAGTTGAGCGACTTGTTCAGCACGCGCGGGAACGGATGCGCCGGGTCCAGGCCGATTGGCGTGAGGACGGGCATCACCTCGCGGAAGAAGTACGTACGTACCCAGTCCTGCTGGGCGGGTGTCCAATCGCCGCGGCGCAGGAAGCAGATGCCCTCGGCGGCCAGCCCGGGCAGCAACTCGTCGTTCAGCAGCCGGTACTGTCGCTCGACGAGTTCATGCGCACGCTGCGCGATCAGCGGGAACAGCTGGCGCGGCGGGATGCCGTCGGGCTGCGCGCCGGCTGCGCCGAGGGTGATCTGCTCTTTCAGGCCGCCGACCCGTATCTCGAAGAATTCGTCGAGGTTGCTCGACACGATGCACAGGAAGCGCAACCGTTCGAGCAGCGGGTTCTTCCGGTTCTCGGCCTCTTCCAGCACGCGCGCGTTGAACGCGAGCAGGCCGAGCTCGCGGTTCAGGAAGTGGTCAGGCGGGGGCAGGCGCTTCTTCTTCACCGCGGCGGTGCTCAAGTGGCGCGCTCATCCAGTAAGAGAGAATCCACAGGGTATGTCACCTGGGTTTCAGTCTGATGACACGGTCCGGGCGCAAGAACTCAGCCCGCTGGCGGCACGTAGCCCTGTACCGCGTCGGCACCGGCGCCGAAGAAGTGCTCCTCCATCTGCGTGGCGAGGTACTTGCGCGCCTTCGCGTCGGCCAGGCTCAGGCGGTTCTCGTTGACCAGCCGCTTCTGGTGTTCGAGCCAGAACTGCCAGGCTTCCTTGGACACGCTGTCGAAGATGCGGTGGCCGAGCGCGCCGGGATATGGCGGGAAATCGAGGCCCTCGGCCTCGCGGCCGAGCTTGATGCATTGGACGGTACGGGGCATGGGTACTCTCGGGGACGTGCGGGATTGGCCGCCAAGTGTAATCGCCGGGCGGCCTTGACGGGCCGCACGGCGGTCGAGACACTGCCAACCGGGCGAAGATTGTCCGCCCGCGATCGTTCCGCGGTTGCGCCGCGGACATGCGCGGGCGGTGGCGCGGCGTGCGCACGGTCGTGCGACGCAGCAGGCAGCCTGGGAGGGGTACCGACATGAGACGTTTGCTGATCCGCGGCGCGACGCTGCTCACGATGGATGCGCAGCTGGGCGATTTCGACTGCGGCGACCTGCTGGTCGAAGGCGCGAAGATCCTGGCCTGCGGGCCCCGGCTGGAAGCCGTCCCCGCCGATGCCGAGGTGCTGGACGGCGCCGGCATGATCGTCCTGCCGGGCTTCGTCAATGCGCATGTACACCTGTGGGAGATCCCGCTGCGCGGGCTGGGCGGCGACTGGATCAGCAGCCGCGACTACCACGGCAACGTGCACCGCAACCTGGCGATGCGCTACGGCGAGGACGACGTGCATGTGGCGAACCTGATCGGCTCGCTGAACCAGGTCAATGGCGGCACGACCACCGTGCTCGACTGGTGCCACGTGGTGCGCGACGCCGGGATGGCCGACGCCGCGATCGACGGCATTGCCGCGACCGGGCTGCGCGCCGTGTTCGCGCGCGGTACGCACAAGCCGCCGCCGGATGCGTCCGGGCAGTCGAAACCGTACTGGGAATCCCACTACCCGCGCGAAGAACTGGTGCGCCTGCGCGCCGGTCGCCTGGCGAGCGACGACGCGCGCATCACGCTGGGCATGGCCACGCTCGGGCCGGACATCGCGACCTACGAGGTGGCACGCGACGAGATGCGGCTCGCGCGTGAATTCGGCGTCGTGCATTCGGCGCACACCTGGGGCCGGCGCGGCAAGCGGCGCAACGAGGACGGGATGTGGCGGCTGGCGAAAGAGGGCCTGCTCGGCCCGGACCACAACATCGCCCACGGCAACGGCCTGGAAGACGATGAACTGAAGATGGTGCTCGACCACGGCTGCAGCATCACCGCCACCGACCTCGCCGAGATGATGAACAGCGAACGCATCGGCATGCTCGGCCGGGTGGCGAAGGCCGGCGGTGCGCCGTCGCTGGGCACCGATGTCTGCGTGTACTTCAACAGCTCGATGCTGCTCGAGCTGCGCCATGCATTCGCCCACCAGCGCGAGGCGGACAACCGCGAACTGGCGGCGCGCGGCGCATGGCCGTCCGAGCACCATGCGACACGCACCCGCGATGCGGTCGAGTGGGCCACGCTCGGCGGCGCGAAGGCGTTGCGCCTGGACCATCGGATCGGCTCGCTCAAGCCCGGCAAGGAGGCCGACCTGATCCTGATCGACACGCGCACGATGAACGTGTTCCCGGCGCTGCCGGGCGGCGACCCGTACCATGTGGTCGCTCTCTACGCGGAGAATGCGGATATCGATTCCGTGATGATCGGTGGCGACTGGGTGAAACGCGCTGGCCGCCTGCTGTTCGATGCTGGCACGCTGGCGCGCCACCAGGCACGGTTGCTCGAATCGCGCCGCGCGCTGATGGCGCGCGGCGGCTATCGCT
>CAMDXD010000017.1 GCA_945877995.1 Bordetella parapertussis | reverse complement strand
CCGGACGCCAGGCCCATCGCGCCGACCGTCTCCAGCGCCCCCGTGGCTGCAGCCGCGGTCGCTGCGACTGTGGCGACCATAGCCAAGGTAGCGAGCCCTGAACCCCTCTCGCTCGACATGGAAAAGACGCAGATACTGAAGGTCGAGGACGCGGATCTGTCAGAAGCACCACCGACCATCGACTTCAACTTCGACCGCGCCGGTGTGCTGGCCAAGTCGGCCGCAGCCGGTGGCGCCGAGGGCATGATAGACATCGGGGGTGCGGCAGATCTCCCGCCTGGTGCGGGCACCACCGACATGGACTTCACGCTCGACTTCGGTTCGCCCGAAGCCGCTCCGGCGCCCACCTTGCCCGATTTTCCGCTGGAGGCGCCGTCCGCTGGAACGCAGACAGCCGAAGTCGATCTGACCTTCGAGCCGATTTTCCCGTCCGCGCCCGGCGAGGGAGTGCTGGCCGCTCCGCTGTTCCAGGCGGAGGCGACCAACGTGCTGCTCGATTCCGGTCCACCCACCGGCAGCATTCTCGACTTCAAGCGCGAAGCCGCTGGTGCCCAGTCCGAGGTGTCCACCCCAGATACGAATTCCGGAGAGCCGACGCAGGCCTTGGGGCAGGACACGATGATCATGGCCCTCCCGGGTGAACTGGTCACGTTCGACATGACGCATCCGGCCGGGCTGCCGCAGAACTGGCAGGAAGCAACCCTGCCTCGCGTCGATCTCGACCTGGGCGACACCCTGCTCGATGGGGGTAATCCGGACAAGGATGAGCACTGGAACGACGTCAATACCAAGTGCGACCTGGCGAAGGCGTACGAGGAGATGGGCGACAAGGACGGTGCGCGCGAAATCCTGCGCGAAGTGATCGTCGAGGGCGACGCGCAGCAGAAGGCCGACGCAGAGGCGATGCTCGCCCGCCTGGGCTGATCTGCCGGGCGATCAGCGGGGGCCGCAAGGTCGCGGCCCCTCGCACAGTGCACGCAGTCATCGTTGCTGTGGTGCGCCCGGCACCGGCTTTGGCGCTATCCTTGCCTGATGCGCATCGCCCTCCAGATCGAGTACCACGGCAGCCCGTTCTGCGGCTGGCAGAGCCAGCCCTCCGGGTGTTCGGTGCAGGATGCGCTCGAACGTGCACTCGCCGGGATCGCGGCCGCACCGGTGTCCACCCTGTGTGCCGGCCGTACCGATACCGGTGTGCACGCGCTGATGCAGGTCGTGCATTTCGATGCGCCGACCATCCGCCCGGTTCAGGCCTGGGTCCGTGGTGTCAATGCGCTGCTCCCCGATTCGATCGCGGTGGTCGGCGTGGCAACGGTGCCGGACGACTTCCATGCGCGTTTCGATGCCGTGTCGCGCACCTACCGCTATGTCCTGGTCAGCGATCCCGTGCGGCCAGCGATGCTCGCGGGTACCGCAGGCTGGCACCATGAACGACTGTCGCTGGAGCCGATGCGCGAAGCGCTCCGCGCAATCGAGGGCGAGCATGATTTCAGCGCGTTCCGTGCTGCCGAATGCCAGGCCCGCTCGCCGGTTCGCCGGATGTACCGCGCAGCGGTGGCGCAGCAAGGCTCGCTGTTCACCTTCGAGTTCAGGGCCAACGGGTTCCTGCATCACATGATCCGGAACATCATCGGCAGCGTCGTGCGCATCGGTCGGGGGCGCGAGGCGCCGCAATGGCTTGGCCAATTGCTGGCAGGGCGCGACCGCACCCGCGCTGCGCCTACCTTTTCGCCGGCTGGCCTGTACCTGGCAGAGGTGGACTATGCGCCGGGACGGGCGCCAGCCCTTCCGGGGCCGCGTGCCTCGATTGCCGGGCCTTTGCCTGCCTTCGTCCGGCCGGCTGCGCCGTTGCCGGGCGCCATCGAAGGGACGGCTGCGTGAACCGTCATCGTACCCGGGTCAAGATCTGCGGTATCCGCACCGTCGATGACGCGCAGGCTGCGGCGCGGGCTGGTGCCGATGCGATCGGCCTGGTGTTCTATGGGCCGAGTCCGCGCCATGTCACGGTGCAGCAGGCGGCGCGCGTCGCTGGCAGCCTGCCACCCTATGTGATGTCCGTAGGACTGTTCGTCGATGCGCCGGCGGCGGAGGTGCGCGAGGTGCTGTCGGCGGTGCCGCTCGACCTGCTGCAGTTCCACGGCTCCGAGGCGCCGGCTTTCTGCGCACAGTTCGACAAACCGTTCGTGCAGGCGGTGCGGGTGAGGCCGGGAGTCGATTTGCTACAATCCGCAGCAGCGTCGGTGCCGTTCCGGCCTTTGTCGCGGGGACTGCTGGTCGATGCGTTCGTCCCCGGCCTGCACGGGGGTACCGGCCAGTCGTTCGACTGGTCGCTGATCCCCGGGACGATGCGCGGCGAGGTGATTCTTTCCGGAGGCCTGACGCCACTGAATGTGCGCGACGCGGTGCGGCAGGTGCGTCCATGGGCCGTCGACATATCGAGCGGCGTCGAGCGCAGCGGCGGCCCCAAGGGGGTCAAGGATCACGGCCTGATCGAGCGGTTCATTGAGGAGGTTCACCTTGCAGATGTATGACCTGCCCGACGAGCGCGGCCACTTCGGCCCGTATGGTGGCGTGTTCGTGGCCGAGACGCTGATACATGCGCTCGACGAACTGAACGAGTGCTACCTGAAGTACCGGAACGACCCCGAGTTCATGGCCGAACTGGCGCGTGAACTGAAGCACTACGTCGGCCGCCCGAGCCCGATCTACCACGCCCGGCGCTGGTCCGAGCATTTCGGCGGTGCGCAGGTCTACCTGAAGCGCGAAGACCTGAACCATACCGGCGCGCACAAGATCAACAACACCATGGGCCAGGCACTGCTTGCACGCAAGATCGGCAAGCCGCGCGTGATCGCGGAGACAGGAGCGGGGCAGCATGGTGTTGCGACCGCGACGGTCGCCGCCCGATTCGGCATGAAGTGCACCGTGTACATGGGTTCGGAGGACATCAAGCGGCAGTCGCCCAATGTATTCCGCATGAAGCTGCTGGGTGCCGAAGTGGTGCCGGTCGAGAGCGGCTCGAAGACCCTGAAGGATGCGCTGAACGAAGCGATGCGCGACTGGGTGACCAACGTCGCCGACACCTTCTACATCATCGGCAGCGTGGCTGGTCCGCATCCCTATCCAATGATGGTGCGCGACTTCAACGCGGTTGTCGGCCACGAATGCCTGTGGCAGATGCCGGAACTCGTCGGGCGCCAGCCAGACGCCTGTATCGCCTGCGTCGGCGGCGGCTCGAACGCGATGGGTATCTTCCATCCTTACATCGACGTCGAGGGTGTGCGCCTGATCGGCGTGGAGGCTGGTGGCTCCGGCGTGGCGACCGGCAAGCATGCGGCACCGTTGTCCGCCGGACGCCCGGGGGTGCTGCACGGCACCCGTACCTACCTGATGCAGAACGAGGACGGCCAGATCATCGACACCCACTCGGTGTCGGCAGGCCTCGACTATCCTGGCGTCGGGCCCGAGCATTCATGGCTGAAGGATCTCGGCCGCGCCGAGTATGTCGCGATCAACGACGACGAGGCGCTCGAGGCGTTTCACCTGCTGTGCCGGCTGGAGGGCATCATCCCGGCGCTTGAGCCCGCCCACGCGCTGGCGCAGGCGGCGAAGATGGCACCCTCGATGCGCAAGGACCAGGTCCTGCTGGTCAACCTTTCCGGCCGTGGCGACAAGGACATCAACACGGTCGCCGGGCTTGCGGGGATCACACTCTGATGTCGCGCATCCAGGGATGTTTCGAGAAGCTGAAGGGCGAGGGGCGCGCGGCGCTGATCCCCTACATCACCGCCGGTGATCCCTCCCTCGAGGTGACGCTTGCGCTGATGCATGAACTGGCCGCCGCCGGTGCGGACGTGATCGAGTTGGGCGTACCGTTCTCCGACCCGCAGGCGGACGGTCCGACGATCCAGCGCGCGAGCGAAAGAGCCCTGGCGCGCGGCACGACGTTGCGGCGAATCCTCGACCTGGTGGCGCGGTTCCGCAGCCTCGACGCGGATACGCCCGTGGTGCTGATGGGCTACGCGAACCCGGTCGAGGCGATGGGCTACGACGCGTTCGCCAGCCGTGCAGCCGAGGCCGGCGTCGACGGCGTGCTCCTGGTCGACCTGCCGCCTGAAGAGTCCCGCGGCTTCGTCGACCGGCTGGGCAGTGCCGGGCTGGATCCGATCTACCTGCTGTCGCCGACCACGACCGATGCCCGCATCGGCGAGATCGCCCGGCTTGCGCGCGGCTATGTCTACTACGTGTCGCTGACCGGCGTGACCGGCGCGAAGCACCTGCAGGTGGGCGACGTGTCCGCGCGGATGGAAGTGCTGCGCCGGCATCTCAGCGTGCCGATCGGCGTCGGCTTCGGCATCCGTGATGCACAGAGCGCTGCAGGCATCGCGAGGGTTGCCGATGCGGTCGTGATTGGCAGCCGCATCGTCGAGGAGATCGAAGGCTCCGCACCCGGCAGCGAGGCTGCCAACGTAGGCGCGTTCGTGCGTGGTATCCGGCAGGCGATCGATGCCGTCGCGCGGAAGGGCTGACACGGTGGCCGCCAGCGGCGCGAGGCAGGCAATGCAGGTCGGCCAGGCAAGCGCCCGATGAGCTGGCTGCACAAACACCTGCCGCCGAAGATCAAGCGCGACGAGGGCGCAGTACGCAAGTCGGTGCCTGAAGGCCTGTGGATCAAGTGCGATGGCTGCGAGACGGTGCTGTACCGCACCGACCTCGACAACAACCTGCAGGTCTGCCCCGGTTGCGGTTTCCACAACCGGATCGGCGCGCGCGAGCGGCTCGACATGCTGCTCGACGGCGAAGGGCGCTACGAGATCGGCGCCGAAGTGCGTCCGGTCGACACGCTGAAGTTCAAGGATACGAAGAAGTACACCGACCGCCTCGCTGCCGCGACCCGCGACACCGGCGAGGACGACGCCCTGGTGGTGATGCAGGGAAGCATCCATTCGGCGCCTGTCGTGGTCGCCGCGTTCGAGTTCCGCTTCCTCGGCGGCTCCATGGGTTCGGTGGTCGGCGAACGGTTCGCGCGCGGCGTGCGTGCCTCGATCGAACAGCGCATGCCGTTCGTGTGCATCGCGGCCTCGGGCGGTGCGCGGATGCAGGAAGGCGTGCTGTCGTTGGTGCAGATGTCGAAGTGCTGCGCGGCCCTGACCCTGCTCGCGAGCGAGCGGCTGCCCTTCGTGTCGGTCCTGACCGACCCGACCATGGGAGGTGTATCGGCCAGCTTCGCGATGATCGGCGACGTGGTGATCGCCGAGCCGGGCGCACTGGTCGGTTTCGCTGGTCCGCGAGTGATCCAGCAGACGGTGCGCGAGACGCTTCCCGAAGGTTTCCAGCGCGCGGAGTTCCTGCTCGAGCACGGCGCGATCGACATGATCGTCGACCGACGCGAGATGCGCGACCGGCTCGCGTCGCTGCTGGCGCTGCTGTCGCGGCAGCCGCAACCGCGCATGCAGGCCCAGCCGCCCAGGTGAGCGGGGCACGCACGCTCGAGGGCTGGCTCGAGTACATCTCGACCCGGCATCCGGTGACGAGCGAGCTGACGCTCGAACGGGTTGCCGAGGTGTGGCGCCGGCTTCGGTCCGGCGCCGATCCCCGGTCGACCGGCTTCCCGGTGATCACCGTCGGCGGTACCAACGGCAAGGGTTCGACCTGCGCGATGCTGGAGGCGATCCTCGATCGTGCAGGCTACCGGGTCGGCTGCTACACGTCGCCCCACCTGCTGCGCTACAACGAGCGCGTGCGTCTCGCGCGCCACGATGCGAGCGACGAAGACCTGTGCCGCGCCTTCGAGGCGGTAGAGGCGGCACGCGGCCACATTGGCCTCACCTACTTTGAGTTCGGCACGCTGGCCGCGCTGTGGCTGATGATCGACGGGCGTGTCGACGTCGCCGTGCTCGAGGTAGGCCTCGGCGGGCGGCTCGATGCGGTGAACATCATCGATGCCGACGTGTCGATCGTCACCAGCGTGGGTCTCGACCACATGGAATACCTGGGACACACCCGCGGCCAGATCGGCTTCGAGAAGGCTGGTATCTACCGTTGCGGCCGTGCGGCGATCTGTGCGGATGTCGATGCGCCGGTGCCGCTGGTCGACCATGCGCGGGCGATCGGTGCGCGGCTGCTGCGCGCCGGCATCGACTACGACTTCACCGACCAGGACGGCAGCCAGTGGCGCTACCGGCGCTTCGTCTCGCCGGGCGGCGCCGTGCCACCCGCCGCCACTGTTGCGCCTGCCGCCGCCGCGGTGTCGAAGGCCCGCTACGGCCTGCCGTTCCCCGCACTGCGCGGGGCCTACCAGTTGTCCAACGCGTCGGCTGCGCTCACCGCGCTCGATGAGGTGGCCGACCGTTTGCCGGTCAGTGCCGAGGCGATCCGTACCGGGCTGCTCACGGCCGAGATCGCCGGGCGATTCCAGGTGCTTCCGGGACGGCCGACGGTGGTGCTCGATGTTGCCCACAATCCGCATGCAGCAGCGGTGCTCGATGCCAGCCTGGCACGCCTCGAGGGGACAGGCCGCACGCTGGCGGTGTTCTCGATGCTGGCCGACAAGGACATCGAGGGCGTGGTGCGTGCGGTCAAGGCGCGCATCGACGAATGGTTCATCGCGCCAGTGGACGCCGCGCGTGCGGCTGATCTGCCTGCGCTGCGCGGCGCCCTGACCCGGGCCGCTGCGCTCGACCCGACGACCGAATGCAGCGGGGTCGCCGAGGCCTGGCTGAAGGCCCGTGAACGTGCAGGCGAAAGTGATAGGATCCTGGTGTTCGGGTCGTTCTACACGGTAGCCGAGGTACTGGCGTCGATCGGCGCGTCTCGCGATTGAATGACGAGCAGCACCGGCCCGTTGTGTCCAACCCTCGGCCAGGACAGACAGGCATGGCACGCAGCATTTCAGAAGAAGAAATCAGGCTCCGCAAGCGCGCCCGGCGCCGGCTGATCGGCGCGATCGCCTTGACCACGCTGGTGATCGTGACACTGCCGATGGTGCTCGACGGCGAACCGCGGCCGATCGGCGATGACATCGCCGTGCAGATACCCTCGCCGAACAGCGGTCGGTATGCGCCGAAGGGCCAGGCCGAGGCTTCGCGCTCCGGCGCTGCGCCTGGGAGCACGAGCGGCACGGTGAATGCACCGCCCCTGGCGCCGGCAGACAGTCCGCCCGCGGCTCCGGCGCCCTCGGCGGTGCCGGCTTCGGCTCCGTCCACCCCGCCCAGTGCGGCCGCCACGTCGGCGCCGGCGCGCAGTCCGACCTCGGCGACGCCCGCAGACCAGAAGATCGAAGTGGTCGGCGCGCTGAAGCCGCCGTCCGGCGGGGCCGGTGCAGTTGCCGGCACCGCTGCCGATGCGAGGAACGCTGCTGAGGTGGCTGCCGCTGCACGCGCCACCGCGGCTCGCGCGGCCGAGGCCGAGGCCAAGGCCAAGGCCAAGGCCGCAACCGAGGCCAGGAGCGTGTCGACCAGCGGCGCCGAAGCGAAGGCGATCCCCGGCGATGCCGAGGCGAAGAATTTCGTGATCCAGCTGGGTGCATTCGCCGAGGTGGACCGTGCCACGGATCGCCATGCGCAACTGGTGAAGGCCGGCGTGAAGGCCTATACCGAGGTGATCAAGACGCCCACCGGCGACAAGACGCGCGTGCGGGCCGGACCGTTCTCGACGCGTGAAGCCGCCGAGCAGGCCAACGAGCGGCTGAAAGGGCTGGGCATGACCGACGGGATCGTGGTCCCCCGGCGCTACTGAGCGTGCGTGGCAAGGCCGGCGGTCTCCAGGCCCGGGGGCTGGCTTCGAGGAGTGATCGCCGATGACATGGTTCGACTACGGCGTGCTGTTGGTCATGGGCGTCTCGGCGCTGGTGGCGGTGATCCGGGGCTTCGTGCGCGAAGTGCTGTCGCTGCTCTCATGGGTAGCGGCGTTCGTGGCTGCCAGCATGTTCGCCGGCAGGATCGCGCCGATGCTGCCGGAGGCAATCCCGAACGATTCGTTGCGCCTGCTTGCCGGGTTCCTGCTCGTGTTCGGCGCAACCTTGCTCGTGATGGTCGTGATCACGCTCGCCATCGTCGAACTGGTTCGCGTGGTCGGGCTCGGGTTCGTCGACAGGGTGCTCGGCCTTGCGTTCGGGCTCGTGCGCGGCCTGCTGATCGTGCTGATCGTGGTGCTGCTCGCCGGCCTCACACGCCTGCCGGAGGATGCAGGCTGGCGCGACGCGATGCTGTCGCAGCCGCTCGAGGTGCTCGCACTGGCGGTGATTCCCTATCTCCCCGCGGACCTCGCGCGCAAGATCAGGTACGACGCAGCTCAGCAGGTGGTCTATACTCCGCTTCGCTAGAGACAAGCCGAACCGGCCGGGGTCGCAGGGACTCGATTCTCTCGCGCATGCTCCGTTATGACGGTATCGAGCCGAAGGGAGAAAGCTTCGTGTGTGGCATCGTCGGAATGGTCGCGAAGTCTCCTGTCAACCAGGAGTTGTACGACGGGATGCTCTTGCTCCAGCATCGTGGCCAGGATGCTGCCGGCCTCGTGACGAGCGAAGGCAATACCTTCCACATGCACAAGGGCCCGGGGCTGGTGCGTGATGTTTTCCGCACGCGCAACATGCGGACCCTCGCGGGCAATGTCGGGATCGCCCACGTGCGATACCCGACGGCAGGCTCTGCATGGTCGTCGGCCGAGGCACAGCCCTTCTACGTGAACTCGCCGTTCGGTATCGTGCTCGGCCACAATGGCAACCTCACCAATTCCGAGGCGCTGCGCCGCGAACTGTTCCGTGACGACCTGCGCCACGTGAATACCGACTCGGATTCCGAAGTGCTGCTGAACGTGCTCGCGCACGAACTCTCGCGCAATGCCGCGGGCTTCCATCTGGACGCCAACACGATCTTCAAGGCGGTGGCCGGGGTGCACAAGCGGGTGCGTGGCGCCTATGCGGTGGTCGCGATGATCGCCGGCTACGGCCTGCTGGCGTTCCGCGATCCGTTCGGTATCCGGCCGCTTGGCATCGGCAGCCGCGAGACCGAAGCCGGCACCGAGTTCATGGTGGCTTCCGAGACGGTGGCGCTCGATGCGCTCGGCTTCACGCCGCTGCGCGACGTCGCGCCTGGCGAGGCTGTGTTCATCGACGAGCAGGGCGTGTTCCAGAGCCGTCAGTGCGCCGAGCGCACGGAGCTCGCGCCGTGCATCTTCGAGTTCGTCTACCTCGCGCGCCCTGACTCGGTGATCGACGGCATCTCCGTCTACGACACCCGCCTGCGCATGGGCGAGAGCCTCGCGCGCAAGATCGAACGCGAGTTCCCCGGCCTCGACGTCGACGTCGTGATGCCGATCCCCGATTCCTCGCGTCCGGCGGCGATGCAACTCGCCAAGCACCTGAACCTGCCCTACCGCGAAGGCTTCATCAAGAACCGCTACATCGGGCGTACCTTCATCATGCCGGGGCAGGCCGTGCGCCGGAAGTCGGTGCGCCAGAAACTCAACGCGCTGGGTGCCGAGTTCAAGGGCAAGAACGTGCTGATCGTCGATGACTCGATCGTGCGCGGCACCACCAGCCAGGAGATCGTGCAGATGGCGCGCGAGGCCGGTGCCCGCAAGGTGCATTTCGCCTCGGCAGCCCCGCCGGTGCGCTTCCCGAACGTGTACGGCATCGACATGCCCACGCGCAGCGAACTCATCGCCTCCAGGCGCTCGGTCGAGGAGATCGCGCGCGAGATCGGCTGCGACCGCCTCATCTACCAGGACCTCGACGACCTGATCGAAGACGTGCGCGCGACCAACCCGGCGATCGCCCGGTTCGAGACGTCCTGCTTCGACGGCAAGTACATCACCGGCGACGTCACTGCCGAATACCTGAACTGCCTCGAAGCCAACCGCGAGGACGGCGACCGCCAGCGGTCGCGCGAGGCGACCACGCAGCTCGACCTGAACCTCGAATCGGCCGAGTAGCCGCGCAGGGGGGCAAGGCATGACCGAAACCGAAGCTTCGACGATCCTCCAGCGGCACCTGGTCATCGAGGGCCACCGCGACGTCTACGAGCAGGTGCACCGGACAATGATGGGCGAGGCCTGCCCGCTTGCCGATGCGATCGTGCCGCGGTTGATCCGCGACCGGATCGACCTGTCGGTCTATGCAGTCGGCGGCGACTCATGGGCACACTCGCAGAACACGGGGCGTTTCCTCGAGACCACGCTCGACAACCTCGATCAGTTCCTGCAGGAGATGTCCGCGCCCGGCAGCCGCTTCTCGCTCGTGAAGACCCGCGACGAGCTGCCGGTCGCGCGCCTGCACGACCACGTGAAGTTCATCCTGCACCTCGAGGGCGGCAAGCCCCTGCAGGGCGGCCTCGCGCAGTTGCGCAATTTCTACCGGCTGGGCGTGCGCTCGATGCAACCCACCTGGAACCTGCGCAACGAACTCGGCGACGGCGTCTGGGAGAACCGTACCGGCGGCGGTCTGACCCGCTTCGGTGTCGACGTGATCCGGGAGATGAACCGGCTTGGCATGGTCGTCGACCTGTCGCACATGGCCAGGGCGGGCTTCTACCAGTCGCTGGAGGTTGCTACCGCGCCACTGATCGTCAGCCACGCCAACGCCTGCGGCGTGTACGACCACATGCGCAACCTCGACGACGAGCAGATCCGCGCGATCGCCGCACAGGGCGGCGTCATAGGCATCCTCGCGCTGCCGTTCACGGTCGCCGGCAAGGAGTCGTCGATCGAGCAGATGCTGCGGCATATCGACTACATCGTCGGCCTGGTCGGCGTGAAGCACATGGCGCTGGGCATGGACTTCGTGAAGTACGACGGCCCGCGCAGCATCCGCGATGGACACACGCCCGGTGCCGCAGCGCCGGTCGTGCGTGGCTTCGAGGAGATCGAAGACCTGCCGAACCTCGTCGACGGTCTGCAGCGCCACGGCTACGCCGAAGACGACATCGCAGCCATCCTCGGCGGCAACTACCTGCGGGTGCTGGGCACCATCTTGCCGGAGAAGACGGTCATCTGATCGCCCGGCTGGTCACTGGCCTACGCTGATGCCGGCAGTCTTGATGATCCGGGCAGCCTTCGCGGTCTCGGCGGCGAGGAAGCTGGCGAACTGCTCCGGCGTGTCGCCAACCACCGTCAGGCCGTCGCCAGCCATCCGCTCCCGTACATCCGCGAGCCCGAGAACCTGCACGATCTCCGACTGGACGCGGCCGATCACCTCGCGCGGTGTCGTGCCGGGCGCGAGCATGCCGAACCAGGTGGTGAGGTCGAAGTCGCGCACGCCGGCCTCTGCGATCGCCGGCAGGTCTGGCGCGATCGTCGAGCGTCTGGCGCTGGTCACGCCCAGTGCCCGAAGCTTGCCGGACTTCACGTACGGAACGCTCAGCACCAGGTTCATGTAGTACGCCTCGACGTTGCCGGCCAGCACGTCGGCGAGTGCACCACCGGTACCCTTGTACGGGACGCTGGTCATGCGGATGCCCGTGTTCAGGTTGAACAGCTCGGCGGCGAGGTGGTTCAGCGAGCCGGTACCCGGTACCCCGACGTTCAACGAGCCCGGCCTGGCGCGCGCGAGCGCGATCAGTTCCTTCACCGAGCGTACCGGCAGCGACGGATGCACGACCAGCACGAGCGGCCCTGATGCCAGGTTGGTCACCGGCAGCAAGTCGCGCGACTGGTCGTAGGGCAGGTTCTTGAACAGGCTCGGGTTGGACGCGTAGCCTGCCTGCACCAGCAGCAGCGTGCGGCCGTCACCTGGGGCCTTGGCGACATGGGCCGCGCCGATCGTGCCGTTGGCACCGGCGCGGTTCTCGACGAGCACCGGCTGCCGGATACGGTCGCCCAGGCGCTGCGCGACGATGCGTGCCATGCCATCGGTGGAGCCGCCGGGCGCGAACGGCACCACGATGCGTACCGGCCCGGCCGGGAAGGCCTGGCTGCCGGCCGGCGCCTGCGCAGCCGGCTGCGCGCGCGCGGCCATCGCTGGGAGGGTCAGCAACACGGCCGCGGCGCACGCCCGGGCACGCGTCCTGGCGGAGCGCCCGATGCCGGGCGCCGCCATTTTCGATCGCTGTTCGGTCACCGAGGGCTGGGCGGCGGGGGGGGTGTGCATCGGCGTCTTCCTGCTTCGTCATGTCTGCGGAATGCGGAGCGTACCCCGGCGCCAGTGCTGCTGCCTGCAGCGGCCGTTCGTTTGACAGCCTGTGTACCGGCGTCGCAGAATCGATCGATGGAAAAGGACCACGCGAAGCACCACCCAAAGTACCACGCAGATACGCTCGCCGTTCGCACTGGCATCCACCGCAGTCAGTTCGGCGAACACAGCGAGGCGATGTACCTGACCTCCAGCTTCGTGTTCGACAACGCAGCGCAGGCGGCCGAGGCGTTCCAGAAGGGCCTCGAGGGGCGCAACGTCTATTCGCGCTTCACCAACCCGACGGTCACCGCGTTCGAGGAACGGCTGGCCGCGCTGGAAGACGCCGAGTGCTGCGTGGCGACCGCGTCCGGCATGTCCGCCATCCTCGCGATCACCATGGCCCTGTTCAAGGCCGGCGACCACGTGGTGATCTCGCAGGGCGTGTTCGGCTCGACCGTGCAGCTGTTCACCAACTTCTTCGAGAAGTTCGGCATGCAGGTGTCGTTCGTGTCGCCGACCGACCCGTCGGCCTGGGAAGCGGCGGTGCGCCCGAACACGAAGATGTTCTTCATCGAGACGCCCTCGAACCCTTTGACCGAGGTGTCCGACATCGGCGCACTGGCAGCGATCGCGCGCCGCGCGGGCGCGGTGCTGATCGTCGACAACTGTTTCTGCTCGCCGGCGCTGCAGCGGCCGCTTGAACTGGGGGCCGACATCATCATCCACTCGGCCACCAAGTACCTCGATGGCCAGGGGCGTGTGCTCGGTGGCGCGGTGCTCGGCAGCAAGGCGCTGGTCCACGGCCCGATGCTGCAGTTCATGCGCAATGCCGGGCCATCGATGAGTCCCTTCAATGCATGGGTCTGCCTCAAGGGCATGGAGACGCTGGGCATCCGGATGGAGGCGCACAGTGCGCGCGCGCTCGAACTGGCGACCTGGCTCGAGAAGCACCCGAAGGTGTCGCGCGTACTCTATCCCGGGCTCGCGTCGCATCCGCAGCACGCGCTGGCGATGCGCCAGCAGAAGAGCGGCGGCGGCGTGGTGTCGTTCGAAGTGAAGGGCGGTCGCGAAGCCGCCTGGCGCGTGATCGACTCCACCCGGCTGATGTCGATCACCGGCAACCTCGGCGACACCAAGACGACGATCACCCATCCGGCAACCACCACCCACGGGCGCATTCCACAGGCCACGCGCGATGCGGCTGGTGTCACCGAGGGGCTGATCCGGGTCGCGGTCGGGCTGGAAGCGGTCGTCGACCTGAAGGCCGACCTGGCGCGCGGGCTCGACGCCTGACCCCCACGGGTCCGCCTGCCGGGCTCAGAAACGCCGCAGCGCGTGGCGATCTGCAGCGAGCCCGGTCGCGGTGCCGTGCCAGTCGGGCAGGACCCATCGTTCGCACGACCGGCCGTCGACCGGATGCACGTGCTGCATCGGCCGGTGCGTGTGGCCATGCACCAGGCGCGGATAGCCCGTTTCGCGCAGCACGCGCAGCACTTCGGAGGGCGTCACGTCCATGATCTCGGCGGATTTGGACTGCTTCTCGCGTTCGCTGATCGCGCGCAGCCGCTGGGCCTCGGCACGCCGCTGCGCGAGCGGCCGCGCAAGAAAGGCCGCCTGCCAGGCGGGGTCGCGCACGGTCGCCCGGAAGCGGTTGTAGCCGTCATCTGCCGTGCACAGGGTGTCGCCATGCAGCAGCAGCGTCGGCATGCCGTCGAGTTCGACCAGCAGCGGATCGGGCAGCAACTGCACGCCGGTCGCCTCGGCAAAGCGCTGGCCTACGAGGAAGTCGCGGTTTCCGTGCATGAACAGGACGGACGTGCCGGCGGCGGATACGGCGGCCAGTGCATCGACCACCGGCCGGATGGCCGGGTCGTCGATCTCTTCGTCGCCGATCCAGTAGTCGAAGAGGTCACCCAGGATGTACAGCGCCGCAGCGTCGCGGGCTGCGCCGCCGAGCAGGCCGATGAAGGCCGCCGTGGTGGCCGGCCGCGACGCCGACAGGTGCAGGTCCGAGACCAGCAGCGTGGGGGCGCACGCCATGCGGTCCGCCGTGTCCCGGCGCAGGCTCTCGGGCTCAGGCCTCGACGACTTCCGCGCGGGTGATCACCACGTCTTCGGTCGGCACGTCCTGGTGGCCCGCGCGCGTGGTCGTCGCCACGCCGCGCAGTTGGTCGACGACCTCGATTCCTTCGACCACCTTGCCGAACACGCAATAGCCCCAGCCGCGTGCGGTCGGCGAGGTGAAGTTCAGGAAGTCGTTGTCTGCCGCGTTGATGAAGAACTGGGCCGACGCCGAGTGCGGCTCAGAGGTGCGCGCCATCGCCACCGTGTATTTGTCGTTCTTCAGCCCGTTGTCGGCTTCGTTGGTGATCGGATCGCGCGTCTTCTTCTGTTTCATGCCTGGCTCGAAGCCGCCGCCCTGGATCATGAAACCGTCGATCACGCGATGGAAGATCGTGTTGTCGTAGTGGCCAGCCTTCGCGTATTCGATGAAGTTGGCCGCCGTGATCGGGGCCTTGGCGGCGTCGAGTTCGATGCCGATCACGCCGGCGCTGGTATGCAGTCTGATCATGGTCGAATTGCTCCTCTGGGGGTTGTGGACGAAGGGCGTGGGTCCCGGCAGGTGTTCAGCGACCGGCGCCGAGGATCGTCACCTTCTCGATCACCGGCAGCTTGGCCGGCACGTCGGTCTTGAACGGCCCACCCGGACCAGTCGGCACCTGCAGCATCTGGTCGACGGTCTCGAGACCCTTGATCACGCGGCCGAACACGACATAGCCGAAGCCGACGACCGTGCGCTCGCGAAAGTCGAGGAAGTCGTTGCGGGCCACGTTGATGAAGAACTGGGCGGTCGCGCTGTGCGGATCGCGCGTACGCGCCATCGCCAGCGTGCCGATCTCGTGCCGCAGCCCGGCCTTGAAGGTCATTTCAGCCTCGTTCCTGATCGGCTCGCGCACCGGCTTTTCCTTGAAGTCGGCGGTGAAGCCGCCTCCCTGCACCATGAAGCCGCGGATGACGCGGTGGAACACCGTGCCTTCGTAATGGCCGTCCTTCACGTACTGGAGGAAGTTGCGAACCGTCTCGGGTGCGCGGTCGGGATACAGCTCGACCACGATCGGCCCGTAGCTGGTCGTGAACTCGACGCGCGGATTCTTCTGCGCGAGCGCGCTGCCAGACAGGCCGAAGCCGAGCATCAGTGGTACGAGCAGTTGTGGTGCAACCTTGAGGAACCAACTCCGGATCAGTCTCTGCACATCGACTCCCTGTAGCGTATTGGCGCGATGCCCCCGGTCGTTGCCGGGGTCACGCGTTACCTTCGTAGACGATGCGCCACGTGCCGCCTTCCAGTTTCCAGTACTGGCGCTTGCGCATCTGCTGGTTGAGGTTGTTGCTGGCGTAGTCCTGCTCGAACTGCACGACCGCGAGATTATCGCGGTTCGGATCGAGGAACATGCTGGTGTTGCGCAGTCCAATACGCAGCCAGGTCTTGCTCGCGTTGACCTTGCCCTTCTGTTCCGACCACGCGGCGAGGTCGCGTGCCGCGCCGCTGCTGCTGAATGCCGGCGAATAATGTCGAAGGTATGCCTTCATGTCTCGGCCTTCCCAGTCGCGGCGCCAGGCCTCGACAGCGCTGGCCAGCGATGCGCGGCTCGCTTCGATTGCGCCGGCATCGACCCAGTCGATACGCGGTGCGATCACCACTGGCGTGAGGCCGATCTGAACCAGCGGCAGCAGGGCATCGAAGTCGGCGTTGGCGAGCACCACGCAGCCATCAGACGACTGCGGCGGCCGGGCGAAGGTGTCGGACGGCACGCCATGCAGCCAGATACCGTGGCCGGTGCGTCCTTCGATTCGGTCGAGTTCGTTCGGATAGTTGATCGGCAGCGCACCGCTGCCGTAGAAGTCGGGCAGTTTCTGGCGCGGCAGGTTCGCGCGCACGTGGTAGACGCCCAGCGGCGTTCGCTTGTCGCCCTCGAGCATCTTGTCGACGCCGTTGCGGCCGACGCTGATGTAGTAATCCTTCAGGTAGTGCAATCGGCCGTCGACCTGTTCGAAGACGTACAGCGTCGACTTCGCGCTGTCGACGACGATCGCGTACCGCTGTCGCGGGTCGAGCTGCAGGATGTGTCCCGGGACCCGCCCGGGCGGCGGTTCGGCGGCGAGCCGGCTGAGCCGTGCCCGCGCCTCGGCGCGCAGGTCGTCGATGCGTTCGGCGCGGTCGGACAGTCCGGTCGCGCGCTCGGTGGCCTCCTTCGCCGGGTTACCGAAGTCGGTGATCGGCCGGGCCCGGGCAAGCAGCAGGTCACCGCGCACCAGGTGCGCGAGCCGGAAGTTGGGATTGCCGAGCAGCACCTGGTCGATCTGCGCGAGCGCGGCGTCCGGACGGCTGCGCGCGATCTCCAGGATGCCACGTACTAGCGAGGCTTCTACCTCGCTGGTGGCGCGCAACCCGGCCCCGGTGGTCGCCGCAGACGCGGGGGGCTCCGCGGCCACGCCCGGCGCAGCGCCCACGCTGCCACCGCCTTCGGGTGTATTGCCAGGCGCGTGGATATCTTCGGCCGGCCCGACCAGCAGCAACAGCGCAATGCCTGCGCAGGCCAGCAGGCAGAGCGCCACGATCGGAGGCATGACGTGGATCCGGCCATGCCACGTACGGCTGAAGAACCTCACGGCGCGCTCACGATGTATTGCTCAAGCGGACGATGCGGCGAGATCGATCACCGGCCGACCTGCTCCTGCTCGATCAGCCAGCGATCACCGACGCGCACCAGCGTCAGCGTTTTCGGCGAGCTGGCTTTCAGCGTGGGCGACCGGTAATCCTGGCGGAACGCGACCGACATGCGATTGGGCCCGAGCGGCTTGACCTGCGGCGCGCCCACGCTCACTTCGATCTTCCTGGGCTTGGCGACCCGGTCGCGCCGGCCCTTCTCCCAGTCTGCCCGTGTCTCGCCGCCGGGTACCTTGAAATCCTTCGAATAGAACGCGAGGTAGCGGTTCACGTCGTTCGTCGACCAGGCCTGCGCCCATTGCTCTACGGTACGCAGCACGTCTTCGGCGCCGGCAACGGAGGACGGAGCGGCCGGCGCGGCCGGCGCCAGCGCCGGTGCTGCAGTGGCTGGGGACGCAGCCGCGGCCGCGGCTGCCCTGGCTTGTGCGGACTGGGCATCGGCCGCAGCAGAGGCGGTTTCGCGTGTGGCCACCGGCCGGCTGGCCACAGGTGCAGGAAGTGCCGCGGGGGCGGGTGCCGCAGCGCCCTTGAGCGGCTGACCCGCGGGCGCTGCCGGTGCGGCCTGGCTGGCAATCGCGACCTGCTTCGGCGAATCGCCGGCGAGCGGCTGACGCTGGAACTTCGGGTTGGCCGAAAACAGCTCGCGGATCAGCGAGAGCTTGGTCTGCACGCCCGTGTTGGAGCGATCGAGCTGCAGCGCCCGGTCATAGGCTTCGGAGGCCATCTTCGCGTAGATATCGCCGAGGTTCTCGTGCGCGGTGGCGTAGCTGGGATGTGTGCGTATCGCCGACTCGAGCATCTGCCGTGCACGGTCGAACTGCCCCTGGGCCGCGTAGAGCACGGCCAGGTTGTTGTAGGGCTCCGGCAGTTCCGGGTATTCCTCGGTCAGCGCCACGAACACACGGATGGCGTCGGCAGGGCGCTTCTGCTCGGTCAGGATCAGGCCGCGCAGGAAACGCCCGCGCGCGTCTTTCGGATTCTTCGCGAGGTACGCGTTCAGCCGTTCAGTCGCCTGGGTCAGGTTGCCTTGCCTGACCAGCCCCTGAACGTCGGTGAGCTCATCGGCGTGCGCAGCCCCCGGTACGCAGAGGATGCCGGCGAGCAGGGCCAGCATCGCCGTGCCGCTGCGGATTCGGCTGCACAAATGCGCCTGCGGAGACATCACCCTCGAGCGGGCCTGGGCCTCGGCGGCGGCAATAGCGGTTGGCAGGAACTGCATATGTTATATTTTTCTCGCCGGACTTTTGAAATAGTGAATCGGGACAAAGGCTTACGATGTATGCCAAGCGCCTGATTCTAACAGCAAGGCGGCGAAAAGTAATCTCCCAGCAACCGTTTCTCCGGGACGACGATGCTCCGAATCTACAACACGCTGGCGCGCGACAAGCAGCCGTTCGTTCCGCTCGAGCCGGGCAAGGTCCGCATGTATGTGTGCGGCATGACCGTCTACGATTATTGCCACCTCGGACATGCCCGGGTGATGGTGGTGTTCGACCTGGTCACCCGCTGGCTGCGGGCCAGCGGCTACGAGGTCAACTACGTGCGCAACATCACCGACATCGATGACAAGATCATCCGTCGTGCCGCCGAGAACGGCGAGTCGATCGGTACGCTCACCCAGCGGTTCATCGATGCAATGGACGAAGATGCCGCGGCGCTCGGGGTCATCAAGCCCGACCATGAACCGCGCGCGACCGAATATGTGCCGCAGATGCAGGCGATCATCGACCGGCTCGAACGCAACCAGCTCGCCTATGTCGCCAGCGACGGCGACGTGAACTATTCGGTGCGCGACTTCGTCGGCTACGGAAGACTGTCCGGCAAGTCGCTGGAGGATCTGCGCGCGGGCGAGCGCGTCGAGGTCAATTCCGGCAAGCGCGACCCGCTCGATTTCGTGTTGTGGAAGCGCAGCAAGGAGGGCGAGCCATTCTGGGAATCGGCGTGGGGGCGCGGCCGCCCGGGCTGGCACATCGAGTGCTCCGCGATGTCCGCGTCGCTGCTGGGTGAGACCTTCGATATCCACGGCGGCGGCCAGGACCTGCAGTTTCCCCACCACGAGAACGAGATCGCACAGTCCGAGGGCGCGAACGGACGACCTTTCGTGCGCTACTGGATGCACAACGGGTTCGTGCGCGTCGACGACGAGAAGATGTCGAAGTCGCTCGGCAACTTCTTCACCGTGCGCGAGGTGCTCGGGCGCTACGATGCCGAGGTGGTGCGCTTCTTCATCGCCCGGGCCCACTACCGCAGCCCGCTGAACTATTCCGACCGTCATCTCGACGATGCGCGCCAGGCGCTGGCTCGCCTCTACACCGCGCTCAAGGGCGCCGATGTCCCGCAGATCGCGATCGACTGGGACGAGCCGCATGCGGCCCGCTTCAGGGCGGCGATGGACGACGACTTCAACACGCCGGAGGCAATCGCCGTGCTGTTCGACCTGGCGGGTGAACTGAACCGCAGCCGCGACCTGACGGTGGCCGGGCTGCTGCAGGCCCTGGGCCGCAGTCTCGGTCTGCTCGAGCGCGACCCGCTGCTGTTCCTGCAGTCGGCGGCCGGGGAAGCGTCCGTCGCTGCCCCCGACCCGGCAGCCATCGAGGCGAAGATTGCCGAGCGTGCCGCTGCGAAGAAGGCGCGCGACTTCGCGACCGCCGATGCGATACGCGCCGACCTGCTGGCCGTTGGCATCGTGCTCGAGGACGGGGCGGGCGGTACGCTCTGGCGGCGCGCCTGATCGTCCCGTTGCATGGGCCGGCGATGCCGCGGTTGCGCAACGCGCTTCGGCGCGGACATGCAGGGTTGCAGCGGATAGACTAGGGGTTTTTTCCGCAGGAGACGGTTGCGATGGACAGCGTCGATCTGGAAGTGCTGCGTTCGGCGATCGCCTGGCGCCGGGCTGGCCATGGGGTGAGCCTGGCCACCGTCGTGGAAACCTGGGGCTCGGCGCCGCGTCCCGTCGGCGCGATGCTGGCGATCCGCGGCGACGGGATGGTGTCAGGTTCCGTCTCTGGCGGCTGCGTCGAAGACGACATGATCGCAAAGCTCACCGGTGAGGCAGCCCCGGCACACCCGAAGCTGCTCACCTATGGCGTCACCCGCGAGCAGGCGGAGCGTTTCGGCCTGCCCTGCGGTGGCCGCCTTGCGATCGTGGTCGAGCCGGTGGCCGACCCCGCGCAGGATCCGCACGTGCTGGAGACGCTCGAACAACTGCTCGCGGCGAGCGACCGGCGCGAACTCACCGTGCGCACCCTCGACATGGAGAGCGGGCGCATGAGCCTCGCCCCCGGCTCGCGCGATTCCACGCTCTCGTTCAACGGCAAGACGCTGCAGACCGTCCACGGTCCGCTCTGGCGCCTTCTGCTGATCGGCGCCGGCCAGCTGTCGCGCTACCTCGCCGAGATGGCGCGCACGCTCGACTATCGCGTGACGGTATGCGACCCACGCGACGAATACGTTTTCGGCTGGGACGTTCCCGGGGTCGATCTGGTGCGCACCATGCCGGATGACACGGTGGTGGCGATGGAAATGGACAGCCGTTGCGCGGTGGTGGCACTGACCCATGATCCCAAGCTCGATGACCTCGCGCTGATGGAGGCGCTGAAGTCGCCAGCCTTCTACGTCGGCGCGCTGGGGTCGCGCTCCAACAACGAGAAGCGCCGCCTGCGGCTCGCCGGCTTCGACGTGTCCGAGGCCGAGATCGCGCGCCTGTTCGGGCCCGTCGGCCTGCCGATCGGCAGCAAGACGCCGCCCGAGATCGCGGTATCGATACTGGCCGAGATGACCGCGGTCAGGCGCGGCGTTCTGCAGCCTGGCAGTGGCGAGCGGACCCTGGGTATGCGGGCAGCGGCGGTGACCAGTGGGGCGGCGTGCAGCTGAACGCTCTCAGGTGGTGAACGACCGCCCCGGCGCCGGTGATGGCCGGCGCTTTGCGCCGCTGCTGCGCTCGCTCGACGCACATCGCAGCCCGGTGCGGCGGGCGATCGCCGCGGCCGCAGCCAGCGATCCGGTGCCGCCCCTCGCGGCGCGCGCGTCCATCCTGCCGGCGGTCCCGGCTTCGGCACCCGTCGACGCGGCGGCCGATCCGGTGGCAACCGCAGCGGCTGACCAGACCTGGCACGAACTGCTCGCCGCCGAGGCATCCCTGCATGATGCGCTGGACGCAGCGGCGATGGCTGGCCCCGCGCCCTGGCCCCACCTGATCGAGGCGCTCGAGACTTCGGACCGGCTGACCACCCTGCTGGTCGACGCGGCGTTGGCTGAACTGATGCTCGCGGTCTCGCAACGCGAGCGCCGGCTCACCGAGCAACTGCAGGACGAGTTCCTCGACGCGCTGAGCATCGGGCGTTTCTCGCTGCGCGTGACCGATGGCCTCATCGTGCAGGCCGACGAAGCCTTTGCCGGGTTTCTCGGCACCGAGCCGAAGCACCTGATCGGCGTGCCGGCCGCGCGCTTCATCCCGGTCGAGAAGCTGGTCGAGATCGTCGAACAATCCGTGAAGAGCGGTCGTCCCGGGCGCGCGCAGGTGCGCACGCTCGGCGTGGGCCGCGAACGGGTCACGCTCGACATCATTGCCTTCATG
>CAMDXD010000016.1 GCA_945877995.1 Bordetella parapertussis | reverse complement strand
ATTCGTGCCGCGCAGCAGCCGCGCACGGCGTGGCGCAGCCGCCGGTCTGCGCCGTCGGCCCGCCGACGGCTTCGCGTGCAGCCGTGCCGTCAGTCACCAGCCCGAGGCGCGGCAGGCACAGTCGGTGTTCCCGCGCGAATGCGGCCAGGGCCTTGCGTGCCGTCCGTTCGTCGGGAAAGTCGCCGAACCGGGTTTCGCGCGTGCCGGTGGATAGTCCGGCCTCGCGCAACGCGAAACCGCTCGCGGCGGCGCCGCTCCAGGCGAGGCTCCACGACTCGCGCAGCGGTTCGGAGGCGACCCGCCGCTGGTGCTTCGGCGCGAACCGTTCGATCAGCCGTCGCTGGGCGAGGGCTGCACCGAGCACGCCCGGATGCGGCTCGGGGTCGACCGCTGCGGCCTCCGACAGCAACGCGCGGCCGAGCGGGCTGGATTTCTGCAACAGCCGGAGTGCCTCGCCGCGCATGCTGGCGCCGGCACCGACGAACAGCACGCTGCCGTCGGCCGCGCGCAGAACGAAGCAGCCGGGCGCGTCGGCCAACTCGTCGGCGAGCGCGACGGTCTCGCGCGGCGTGCCGGCCGGCGCGGTCAGTGCGCTGGCCACTTCGCGCACCCGACCGGCACCGAGGTCGGCCACGGCCGCTACCAGGAAGTCGCCGATCACGCGGGCATCGCCCAGCGCACGGTGCCGCTCGCTGCAGTGCAGGCCGTGGCGCACGATCAGCGAATCGAGGTTGTGCCGCGGGTACTGCGGATAGAGCTTGCGCGACAGCTTCGCGCTGCACAGGGCCGGCAGCGCGAACGCGATGCCGGCGCGCTCGAACTCCGCGCGCAGGAAACCGTAGTCGAAACGGACATTGTGCGCCACCAGCACCTTGCCCTCCAGCCGGCGTGCGAGGTCGGCCGCGAGGTCGGCGAAACGCGGTGCCGTGGCGACCATGTCGTCGTCGATGCCGGTGAGGCCGCTGATGAACGGGGGAATCGGCATGCCTGGCTGCACCAGCGTGCTCCAGGTGACCGGGTCCTCGCCAAGCGCCGGGTCGGGCAGGCCGGGGCCGATCTCGACCAGCCCGATCTCGGTGATCCGGTCGCGTGCGGGTGACGCCCCGGTCGTCTCCAGGTCCAGGAGAACGGCCGGACGGTCGAACAGGTCTGCGATCAAGGTGCTGCTGCGGGCGTCGACGCGGCCGCCGGGGATTTCCCGGGCTGGGTCCGCAGGCTGCCGGGCCGTTTCGCCGCGCCCGCGAAATCGCCGGCGATCACCGTGGTGAGCTTCGACAGGTCGAGCCGCCTGCGCAGTGCCTCCAGCACCTGCTGCGGCGTGGTTGCGGCCACCTTCGCATCGAGCGTCTCCTGGAACGCATAGGTGCGTCCGAGGAACTGGTTGGACGCGAGGGCCGCCGCCAGCCGGGCGTCCGACGAGCGCGCGACCCGCACCGACTGCAGGTAGCCGCTCTTGGCACTGGCGACCTCCTGGTCGGTGAAGCCGCCCTCCAGGGCGCGCTGCAGTTCCTCGCGTACCGCCGCCTCCAGGCGCGCAGCGTTCTCCGGTGCGAAGATCGCCCCGGCGATGAATGCGCCGCTGTCGTCAAGGCTGCCGGCGGCGATCTGCGCCCAGATCGAGTACGACAGGCCTTCCTGATGCCGCACGCGCGTGGCGAGGCGCGAACTGAGGAAGCCGCCGCCAAGCATCTGCTCGCCCAGCACCAGCGCCGGGTAGTCCGGGTCGTCGACCCGCAGCGACAGGTTCATGCCCATGCGGAAGAAGGCGTTCGCCCGGTCGGGTGTCTCGATCACGATGCGCGCGGGCGGCACGTCTGCGTGCACGCTGGGAACGCGTTGCCACGGCCCCGGGCTCTTCCAGTCGTTGAACAACCGGCTGACCAGCGCTGCCGTGGCGGCCTCGTCGAAGTCACCGACGGTGGCGAATTCACCCTTGCTGGCGCCGTAGAACTCGCGATGGAAGGCACGCACGCCGTCCAGCGTGACCGCGCGAACCTGTGCCATCTGCTCGTCGAGCGTCTGCACGTGGCGGATGTCGCCCGGCGGGTGGATGTTGAAGTGCCGGCTGAACGCCAGCGCTCCGATCGACGCCGGATCCTGGCGCTGGCGATCGATCGAGGCGATCGATTCCGCCCGCATCTCTTCCAGGTCCCGTTCCGGGAAGGACGGCTGCCGCAGCACCTCGGCGACCAGTTCCAGTACGGCCGGCAGCTGCGACTTCACCGTCTGTCCGCTCACCGTGACCGAGGTCGGGCCGCCGCTCACCGACACCTGCGCGCGCAGCGTGTTGAACGCGTCCTGGATCTGCTGGCGGTCGCGCAGCGCGGTCCCGCGCATCAGCATCGCCGCGGCGAAGCTCGCCTGCGTGCCACGGCCGAACACCGCTTTCTCGTCGCCGAAGCGCAGCGTCATCTGGAAGTTGACCGTCTCGCCCCGGGTGCGCCGCGGCAGCATCACCAGGTCGAGGCCCACAGGCAGCGTACGCCGCAGGGTGCGCTTTTCGATGTTGGCCGGAGCCGGGTCGAAGGCCTCGCCCGCGGCGAGCGCGGTATCGCCCTTGTAGTCGCGCAGCAGTTGCGCGACGTCCGGCGTCGGCGGGATCTCGGCGCGGTCGGGTTTCGGGTCCGGGATGAACATCCCCAGCGTGCGGTTCGACGGCTTGAAGTAGGCGGCGGCCACCCGGTTCACGTCGGCAGCGGTCACCGCGCGCAGCCGGTCGCGGTGGAGGAAGAACAGCCGCCAGTCGCCGGTGGCGATCGAATCGCTCATCGCCCGGCCCAGCGCCGGCGGATTGGCCATGATCTCGTCGTACTGGCGCAGCAACGCGGTGCGCGCGCGCTCCACCTCGGCCTCGGTGACCGGCTCTTTCGCCAGCCCTTCGAGCGTCGCGGTGAGCGTGTCGCGCGCCGCGTCGATCGGCTGGTCGAGCGTGAGCTGCGCGCCGTACATCGCCATGCCGGGCTCGCGCATCGCCTGGTCGAAGCCGAACACGGACACCGCACGCTTGCCGTCGACCAGCGCACGGAACAGGCGGCCCGCCGGTGGCGCGCGCAGGATCTCGGTCAGCAGGTCGATCGCAGCTGCATCCGGGTGCGGGCCCGCGGGGATGTGATAGGCGGCGATCACCGCCTGCACGTCGCCGGTGCGGCGCAGCACCACCTGCCGCTCGCCGTCCTGCACCGGCTCGACGGTGTAGGTCTGCGGCAGCACCCGCTTTGGCGCCGGTATCGCGCCGAAGTGCTTCGCGATCAGCTGCAGGGCGAGCGACTCGTCGAAGCGCCCGGCGAGCAGCAGGGAGGCGTTGTCCGGCTGGTAGTACGTCCGGTAAAAAGCCTCCAGCCGCTCGATCGGCACGTTCTCGATGTCCGAGCGCGCGCCGATCGTGCTGTTTCCGTAGTTGTGCCACAGGTAGGCAGCCGAGGTGACCCGCTGCATCAGCACCCGCACCGGGTTGTTCTCGCCCTGCTCGAACTCGTTGCGCACCACGGACATCTCGGGGTCGAGTTCGGCGCGGGTGATCCGGGTGTTGATCATCCGGTCGGCTTCCATCGCGATCACCCAGCGCAGGTTGTCCTCGCTCGCCGAGAACGTGCCGAAGTAGTTGGTGCGGTCGAGCCAGGTCGTGCCGTTGGACCATGCGCCGCGTTCGGCCAGCGCCTTCGAGATGTTCGGGATGCTCGTCGTGCGCCGGAACAGCAGGTGTTCCAGCAGGTGGGCCATGCCGCGTTCGCCGTAGTTCTCGTGGCGCGAGCCGACCATGTAGGTGATGTTCGCCATGAAGTTCGCGCTCGACTCGTCGGGAAACAGCAGCACCTGCAGGCCGTTGGCCAGCCGGTATTCGGTGATGCCCTCGACGCTGGGGCCACGCGTCACGCCGGGGGGCAGAGTCGGCTGCGCGGCAGCCGGAGCGGCGGCGGCCCACAGACCGAATACGCCAAGCCCGGCCGCCGTGGCGGCGACCGCTCCCGGCAGTGGCGCGGCGACGATGGCAAGCGCGGCCAGCAGCGCGGCAAGCCGTCGGCGCACAGGGTTCAGGGCGCCCGTGGCGGCATGCGGGCAGGACAGGCTGTGCAGGGTCGGCATGAAGGCCTTCGCAGGAGGCGCAGCCGCGGGCGCGGATGCGTTCCGACCGGATGATAGAGCAGCAGGGCGTCGGTCGCGTGATACATTCACCTCGTCCGGATGCATCCTTCCCGAGCCCGACGAATAAGAGGAAAGACCCGATGGCCAGCGTTGCCAACCAGTTCTCCGCAACCCAGGCCGCGCGCGAAATCGCTGCGGGGCGTTTGACCAGCGAGACGCTGGTCAGGGCCTGTCTTGCGCGCATCGCCGAACGCGAACCGACCGTCCAGGCGTGGGCGTTCCTCGACCCGGAACTGGCCATCGAGCAGGCGCGCGCCTGCGACCGTGGCCCGCGCCGCGGACCGCTGCATGGCGTGCCGGTCGGCGTGAAAGACGTGATCGACACGGCCGACATGCCGACCGCCTACAACTCGGCGATCTACGCCGGCCATCGTCCGCACGCCGATGCGGCATGCATCGCCGCGGCGCGCCGCGCCGGCGCGGTGATCCTCGGCAAGACCGAGACCACCGAATTCGCCAACAACCATCCGGCGCGCACCCGCAACCCGCACAATCTCAGCCATACGCCGGGTGGTTCTTCGAGCGGTTCTGCTGCCGCCGTCGCCGACCAGATGGTGCCGTTCGCCTTCGGCACGCAGACCGGTGGTTCGACCATCCGGCCGGCTGCCTTCTGCGGCATCGTCGGCTACAAGCCGACGTTCAACACGATCAATCGCGCCGGGCTCAAGATCGTCGCCGAGTCCCTCGACACCATCGGCACCCATGCGCGCACCGTCGAGGATGCGGCCCTGCTCGCCTGCGCCACCTCCGGCCGGCCGCTGCCCGACTTCGCGCGCAACAAGGCCAGGCCCCGCGTCGGCCTGTATCGCACGCCGTACTGGGACAAGACCGACGAACCCACGCGCAACCTGCTGGCGAACGTCGCCGACAAGCTGCGCGCGGCCGGTTGGACGGTGGTCGATGCCGACCTGCCGCCGCAGGCGGTGGCGATCTACGATGCCAACGCGACCATCATGCAGTTCGAGGAGGCGTTCTCGCTCGGCTACGAGTACGACAACCAGCGCGAGCTGCTGAGCGAAGACCTGCGCTCGCGCATCGAGCGCGGCCGCGGCACTTCGCGCGAACTCTACGAGCGTGCGATCGACGTGGTGCTTGAGGTGGGCGCGATGTTCATCGATGCGTTCCGCACGGTCGACGTGCTGCTCACCCCGAGCGCGCCAGGCGAGGCGCCGTTCGGACTGACCAGCACCGGCAACTCGCTGTTCAACAAGAGCTGGACCACGCTCGGCCTGCCGTGCGTGACGATCCCCGCCGGCATCGGCCAGAAGGCGCTGCCGCTCGGGGTGCAGTTCGTCGGCCCTTACCGCGGAGACGCCGCGGTGCTGCTGGCCGCCGACGCGGCCTGGAAGACGATCTCGCGCTAGGGCCGCGATGCGCACGCTGATCGACCACCTCGAGTTCGTTCTCACGGTCGATCGCGACGACCGGGTGCTGCACGATGCATCCGTTGTGGTGGACGACGACCGCATCATCGATGTCGGGCCGGCTGCCGACATCGCGCTGCGCCATCCGCGCGCCGGCTTCGACCGGGTCGTCGATGGCAGCCACTTCGGCATGGTGCCGGGCTTCGTCGATTCGCATGTGCACCTGTCCGAGACGCTGTCGCGTGCGGTGTTTCCGGACAACCTTGCCACGCGTGCCTGGGTGTTCCACTGGGCCAAGCCGTTCTACGCCAGCGTCGATGGCCGCGACGAGGTGGTTGGTGCGACCGTCGGCATGGCCGAGATGCTCCGCTGTGGCACCACCTGTTTCCTCGACATGGGGGCGCAGAACGATGTCGCCGGCGTGGTGCAGGCGATCGAGTCGGTCGGCATGCGTGGCATCACCGGCCGCCATGCCTGCGACGTGCGGCCAGCGCAGGCGCCCGAGGGCTGGACTGAAGCGATGATGGCCCACCACTTCTTCCCGGACGCGAAGGTCGCCCTCGCCGCGCTCGAGCAGACGGTACGCGACCACCATGGGGCGGCCGGCGGCCGTATCGGCTGCTGGGTGAACATCGAGGGCAAGGAGCCGTGCAGCCTGGAGCTGCATGTCGGCTCGCGTGCATTGGCCGAGCGGCTGGGCGTGGGCACCACCTACCACCTGGCCACCAGCATCGAGGAGTCGCAGGTCTCGCAGAAGAAGCACGGCGTGTGGCCGGTGACGCGCATCGACCAGGCGGGTGGCCTCGGTTCCAACCTCGTGATCGCACATGCGGTCGCGGTGACCGAAGACGAGATCGAGCGCATGGCTCGCGCTGGCACCGCGGTGGCGTTCTGTCCCGCGACGTCGGTCAAGCTCGCCAAGGGTGCGACGAAGATCGGCCTGTATCCCGAGATGATGGCCGCCGGCATGCGGGTGGGCATCGGCACCGATGGCGTGTCCGCTGGCGGCAACCTGAACCTGATGCGCCAGATGTACATGGTCGCCAGCATGTTCAAGGATTCGCGCATGGACTCGACGCTGGTCGGCGCACGCAAGGCGCTGCGGCTGGCAACCATCGAAGGCGCGGCGCTGCTCGGCTGGCAGGACGAGATCGGTTCCATCGAGGCGGGCAAGAAGGCTGACTTCGTGCTGTTCGACCTCGACCATCCGGAGTGGGTGCCCTACGGCGATCCCCTCCAGGCGGTGGTGTATTCGGCGAGCCCGGCGTCGATCGCCCAGACCTGGGTCGACGGCCGGATGCTCTACGACGGCCGCAGCGTACTGACGGTCGATGAGGCGGCGCTGCGCAGCGAGGCTCGTGCGCGGGCGAAGGCGATCGTCGAGCGGGCAGGGCTGGCGCAGGGACGCACGCCCGAGGTGAGCACGACGTACGACTGAGGCGGGCGACTGTTGGCATGGCCACGGCGGGCGGATCGGTCACGCGTGTTGGCACGAACGGCAGACAGCCGCTACTGTCGACAAATTCACGCCGCTGCAGTGAATAATTTCCGCGACAGTGGCGAGGGGCATCACTAACCTCCATCTCTTAACAAAGACGCCGCCCCTCCGGGCAATGGTGTCCATACGGCAAACCCGGCGAAAGCCGGCGGCGCAAAGCTACAGGGGCTACGGTCGAAGACCACGCCAGCCAGCTGCCAGATCCCGCACAGGACTGCCCGCGCCGCCGTCATCGCCCGCACACTTCGAGGGCTACTGATGGTCAACGCAACCACGCGCGACGTGCCGCGCAAGGCACTCTTCCTGGCGGTCGCTTCAGCCGCATTCGGCATGGCCACGCAGGCCCGCGCACAGCCGGTCGCGCCCTGGCTCGCGCAGATGAAAGTCACGCCGGCGATCCTGTCTGCCGGCCAGTGGGGCACCGGGCAGGTGCTCGGTGTCGTCGATACCGGCATTGCCGCGGGCAACAGCGTGTTCGCAGCCGGGCAGGTGTCCAAGGCACTGAGCGGCTGCGCGGCGGTCACGTTTCGGTGTTCGAGCGGCGCGAACGACGACAACAACCACGGCACCGCGGTCGCTGCGATCGCCGCGGCGAACGCGCGGATGCCGTTCTCGGTCAATTACGGTGGCTATTCGACGCCGGCCGGCAGCGTGATCGGCATGGCGCCCAACGCGAACATCGTTGCGCAGAAGGTGCTCAACGCGTCCGGTTCTGGCTACTCGACCGATGTCGCCAACGGCCTGGTACGCGCGGCAAACGCCGGTGCCAGCGTGATCAACCTGTCGCTGACCTTCGGCAACACGCCCGAACTCGTGTCCGCGATCAACTACGCCGCCGGGAAAGGTTCGTTCATCGTCTGGGCCGGGGGCAACAGCGCGCAGAACCTGCTCGGCGGCGCGAACACCCGCGGCCTTACGGCTGCGGCGGTGTCGAGGCTGGTGTTCGTCGGCTCGGTGAAGGCGTCGGGCACCGTATCCTCCTTCAGCAACCGTCCGGGCTCGGGATCGCTGGTGGACACCAGCGCGAAGGCGACCTCGTATGCCGCGCGCTGGGTGACGGCGCCGGGCGAGAACATCCTTGCACCGGCAGCCACGAGCGGCAATGGCGCCTACGCCGCGTGGAGCGGCACCTCGATGTCGGCGCCGCTGGTCAGCGGCTCGCTGCTCCTGCTGCAGGGTGCGTGGCCGATCCTGCGCACCAACGGCACTGCCGCGAACCTGCTGCTCGCCACTGCCACCGACCTGGGCGCGAGTGGCGTGGACAGCACCTACGGTAACGGCCTGGTGAACCTGGCGACGGCTTTCAACCCCTACGGCACGCTCATGGTGACGCAGGCGAACGGCAGGGCGGTGCCGGTGGCCTCGCTCACCGGTTCGATGATTTCCAGCGGCGCGCTCGGCAACCTTTCGGCGGTGCAGTCGAAGCTCGCGCGCTACACCGTGCTCGACGGTTATCGGCGCAACTTCTCGGTCAACCTGTCCGGCCTGATCCGGACGCCATCGGTCGCGGCGCAGCTGAACGCGCTGCCGATCAACCCGAACGCAGGCGTGCGCAAGATGGCCTTCGACGGCGGCGAACTGTCGATGCTGGCTCCAGCCGCACTTGACCGCCTGTCTTTGCTCGGCGTGTTCGGACAGGACCCGGACGCCGTCCAGCCGTCTCGTGCCGGGTACGCGCTGCTCGAGGATCGCAGCGGCGCGGTGCTGGCGTTCGGTTACGGCACGGCGTTGCCGGTGCAGTATTCCTACACGCGCGCACTGTATGGCTCTGAAGACGCCGCCACCGCAGCCGGAGAGATGGCGACAAACTTTTTTTCGCTCAGCCAGGGCGGTAGCACCCTGGCCGCCGGCATGCCTCTCGGTGGCGGCGTGCGCGTGGCGTTCGCCTACAGCGGCAGCGCCGGCCTGTCGCAGTCGCCGCTGGAATCGGCAGCGATGCCGCTCGCACAGAAGGCGACTGTCGTCGGTGCGGGCATCACCTGGCGGGTGCACGAGCGGCTGCAGTTTGGCGTCTCCACCCAGTCTCTGGACGAACGCAACGGGCTGCTCGGCAGCAGCTACAGCGAGTCGTCGGCGGTCGGCCTGGGCAGCGGTCGCCAGAGCACCGAGATCGGCGCATCGGCCCTGATTTCGCTGAGTGCTCGCGAAAGCGTGTTCATCGAGGCATCGCAGTCGACGACCCGGTCGGGGCAGGCCGGCGATGCAAGCCTGCTGACTGGCACCGGCGATATCCGGGCGCAGGCGTTCGGTGCACGCTACGTCGTGTCGGAACTGTTCCGCCCGGCCGACCGGATCAGCGTTTCCTTCCGGCAGCCGCTGCGGGTGACCGCGGGTAGCGCGAGCCTTGCGGTGACCTCGATCGACCCGGTCACCGGTGTCGCCTCGGCCGGCATCGAACAGGTGGACCTCGCACCGACCGGGCGACAGCGGGACTACCGCATCGGCTACGACACACCCCTGTCGAGGACTTCGCGTCTGGGCCTGCAGTTCACGCTTTCGCAGGATGCGTTGAACATCGCGGGCAACGACAAGCGGACGGTCGGCCTGATGTGGACCTCGGCGTTCTGAGCGCTGCGCTGTTCGACGCAGTACGTTGGCGTTTCGCAGAGGGTCGTCGTAGACTGTCCGGAGCGCCAGATTGCCCGAAGCGCCGGCTCCTGCGGTGCAAGGAAGGCATCGGCGTATTCCCGAGGAGGAAACGACAATGCCCTTCAACCGCCCGTCGGTCGTCGCTCTCGTTGCTGCCTGCACGATGTTGTCCATCGTTCCTGCGCAAGGGGCATCTCCGCCGTCGTACCCCGTGAAGCCGGTGCGGCTGATCATTGCCAACACGCCCGGGACCTCCGTCGATGCACTGTCTCGCGTGCTCGGCGTGCGCCTGGGCGAGGAGCTCGGCGCGCAGATCGTCCCGGACAACCGCGCTGGCGCGGGCGGACTCATCGGCGGCGAGATCGCGTCGCGCGCGGCGGCGGATGGCTACACCCTGCTGGTCAGCTCCACCGGCATGCAGGTGATCACGCCGCAGATCTACAAGGGCATCACCTACGATCCGATCCGCGACTTCGTGCCGTTGTCGCTGGTCGCGATCACCCAGAACATGCTGGTGGTCACGCCCACGCTTCCGGTGCAGACCGTGCCGGAACTGATCGCGCATGCGAAGGCCAACCCCGGGAAGCTCAACATGTCGAACGCGGGCTCGGGCTTCCAGAGCCACCTGGCGGGCGTGCTGTTCACCCACATGACGGGCATCAACGTGCAGCACGTGCCGTACAAGGGGGGCGCGTCCCTGGTCGCAGTGATCGGCAACGAGGCGCAGGTGACGATCGCACCGATGCCGGCGGTGATCGGCCATGTGCGTGCCGGCAAGCTTCGCGCGGTCGCCACCGGCGGCGAGAAGCGCTCCGTGGTGACGCCGACCCTGCCGACGATCGGCGAAGCAGGCGTGCCGGGCTATGTATCCACCGGCTGGATGGGGCTGATGTTGCCTGCCGGACCCTCGCGCGCCGGTCCGCCGAAGCCGCTGTACGAGCGGCTGCGCGCCGCAGTGGTCAAGGTCGTCGACGATCCGGTGACGCGCGAGCAGATGGAACGCCAGGGCGGCGAAGCCATGTCCAGCACGCCGGAGGCCTTCCTGCAGTTGATCCGCGAAGAGTACAAGCGCTTCCAGACCGCGATCGGACTCGCCGGGCTGAAGGTCGAATGAAAACCGTGTCTGACCCAGGTTTTCAGTCTCGGGCGCGGCGGCGCTGCAGGGTGAGGACGCCCGCTGCAACGATGAGCGTCGCAAGCAACGCGCAGCCATAGGCAAGCGGCGCTGGCCACGTACCCAGCGTCATCTTCAGCACCTGAAAGAACAGCGCGAAGGTGACCAGGCCTTCGATGCAGCCGCGCAGCAGCGACAACACGGCCGCCTGTCCTTCGACGCGATGGGTGAACGGTGCCATCACCGACAGCATCACCGGGAATGTCGAGGCCATGCCGGTCATCGTTGGTCCGATCGAGGCGGCGAGCAGGGTCACCGTCATCATGAAGGTGGTCGACACGATGATGCGCGCGGGCAGGTCCCAGGCCGGCGGTGGCTTGCGGCTCAGTGCCGGGCCGGGTGCCGGGCAGACCCGTATCGCCACCACGATCGCCGATGCGGTGACCCAGATCACGGCCGACTCCGGCAGCGCGATCGTGTCGAGCAGCCAGACCATCGATGCCGTTGCCGAGAGGCCGCAGGCGAGCGCGCCCGGCCATGCGAAGCGGCGCGCGGCGAAGCCGTAGGACAGGCAGTAGGTCGCCAGCGCGATCAGCCCGAGCAGCGTGCCTGAGGCCGCCTCGCGTGCGAAGCCGATGCCCTGTTCGACCGCGACGAACACCGAGATCGGACCAGATACGATCGGCAGCCCGAGTATCAGCCCGGCAACGGCCGCGCCGTAGCGCCGGCCGGCCAGCGTCGCGGTGACGATCACCAGCGGCATTGTCGCGAGCTTGAGCAGGAAGAGCGAACCCATGCGTGGAGAGTGCCCTCGCGCGTGGATGCCGGCAAGCGCGGCGGGCAGGCGCGGCAGGCCGGCTGCTATAGTCGGTGGCATGGGTGAACCGCAACCGTCCGGTCGGCATCGGCTCAGCGGCTGGCTGCTGATGTCGGTGGTTGCACTCGCGATCGCCGCCGAGATCGTGCCCACGATCCCGGACTGGCTGCCCGGATCGGTCGCATGGGCGGCCGCCATACCGCTCTGGTACCGTCTTGGCCATCGTCAGCGGGTGATGGTGGTGGTGATGGGCGTGCTCGGTGCTGCAGGCATGGCCTGGGGCGCGCTGCACGGGCAGTCGGGCCTGCTTGCGCGCGCGCTCACGATGAACACGATGATCATCGCGATGCTGGTCGGCGTCGCCTTCCTGCCGCTGGTCAGCGTGCGCGAGACGGACGGCGAGCCGGGCAGCGAGCCGGCACCGCTGCGCCGCGGCCGGCTCGCGTTGTTGCGCACGATCGCCGGCGTGCACCTGTTCGGCGGGGTGATCAACCTCACCGCCGCGCTGATCGCGGCTGACCGGTTGCGCCGCCCGCCAGGACCAGGCGTGCCGGTGCCGGACTATCCGGTGCCGCCGGAAGGCACGCTCACCCGCCAGCAGGCGATGGCCCTCGGCACCGCCTTCTCTACCTGTGCGTTCTGGTCGCCGTTCCTCGGTGCGATGGCGGTCGCGCTCACCGTGGCGAAGGGCTCGAGCCTGTTCACCCTGGTGCTGATGGGCCTGCCGCTCGGCGTGATCGCGACCCTGGTGTTGTGGGTCTGGCTGTCCACGGCCCGCTTCGACCATGCCCGCGACTTCGAAGGCTATCCGGTGGACGTCGGTGGCCTGTGGATCCCGTTCGCGCTGGCGATCGGCGTGTTCGCGATCCATGAATGGAAGCCCGCGTGGTCGATCCAGCCGGTGATCGCGATACTGGCGATCGCGATCACCTGGGTTGCGCTGGCGGCGAAGCAGGGCGCGTCCGCCGCGTCCGCACGGCTGCAGCGGCATGTGCCGACGCGACTGCCGGGGCTGGCCGGTGAACTGTGGATCTTCATGGCGGCCGGGCTGCTCGCCTCCGGCCTGTCGGCGCTGCTTACCGCGTTCGACATCGGTACACCGTTCACCGGTTTCGGTGGGCTGGAAGCGAGCATCGTCCTGGTGATCTGTACGCTGGTCGCCTGGGCCGGCCTGCATACCATCGTGTCGATCCCGCTGGTCGGCGTCTGGCTGGCACCGCTGTCGCCCGAGCCCAACCTGCTCGCGCTGGCCTTCCTCTGCTCATGGGCGATCGGCCTGCCGGCCTGCGCTACCTCGGGCACGGTGCTGACCATGCAGGCACGCTACGGCATCCCGATCGGCACCTACATGCGGTGGAACCTGCCCTACCTCGTCACGATGCTGGGCGTGTCGATCGTCGCGCTGAACCTGTACGCATACCTGCTGTACTGACCTGCTGTACTGACCGCGCCCTGCCGATCGTCCCTGTCGCGCGGGCGCCTGTGCCGTAAAAGGACCCGCTAGCCGCTCGCGCCGGGGCCTGCATGGCGCGCCATCCATCCTTCGGCCTCGGCGGCGGACAGGCTCTGCCCGGGCCACGGCCAGAGCCCGGGCACCCGTTCACGATAGCGTCGGTAGGCCTCGCCGAAGGTATCCACCAGCTTCGCGTCCTCCAGGTGCGAGCCGACCACCAGGTACAGCGTGATCGCGATCGAGGCCACCAGCCACGCCGCATCCATCGGCCGCGTCCAGACGATCACCAGCGCCAGGAAGTACCAGGGGTGCCGGACATGCCGGTGCAGTGGCGACAGCGTGAAGCCGGCACTGCCATCGACCGCCTCTTTGCGCAGCCCGGTGAACGCACCCATGTCGTACCAGCGCAGGGTCCAGAGGAAGCCGGCCAGCGCCGCTACCGCCGTGATGTCGCAGGCCAGCCGTACCGGCACCGGCATCTCGAACAGCGGGGCACCGGACAACTGCCACTGCAGCCACAGCAACGGCAGCAGCGCGGCAAGCGCCACGCCGTTGTAGGCCAGCCGGTAGGCTGGCACGAGCCGCGGCAGGCGCGCCGCGACCGCGGCCTTCACCGGCGTGGCCGCGAGCAGCGAGTGCACGCAGAAGTACAGTGCCCAGGCGATGGCCAGCAGCGTCAGGCCGGCCGGGCTGACTGCGGGATCAGCCACCACCGGCCGCGCGCGCGAACAGCGGACCGAGATCGTCGATGTCGTCGATGCCACGGCACATCGTGCACAGCGTGCGCGCTGCGTCTGCGCCGAGCGTGCGCGTGGCAAGCGAGATGAACTTCGCATCCAGTGCCGCGTCGGACATCGGATTGACGACGCTGCCGGTCGCATGTTCGACGCGTGCCTCGAAGCGGCGGCCGTCGGCGAGCATCAGCGTCACGGCGGACTGGTCGGTGCCCAGGCTCTCGTCGACGACCGGGTGGATGCGGGTACGCAGGGCCGCGATCGTCGGGTCGATTGCGCGCGCGTCGGTGAACTGGTCGACGCCGGCCGACCGGTCGGCGAGGGCCACCGCGCAGGCATGGCTGAAGCTCAGCTTCGACTCGAGCCCGTCCTTCGGATCGGTGCGTCCGGTGAGTACCATCACCAGCGGATGCACCTTCACCTCGACACGCTCGATCGCCGCTGCCGGCGCACCCGACTGCGCCGCCACCTGCAGGCAGCCATCGATCAGCGGATGCAGCACGATGCCGCAGGGATAGGGCTTGTAGGTGTCGAGTGCCGCCTCCCAGCGCTCGCCCAGCGAGCCGGTGAGACGGTCCTCGTCGAATCCGTCGGCCAGCACGACGGCGAAGCCACGCGGTGCCTCGATCGCGCGCAGCGACGAGGTGAAGCCGGTGGCCGCGATCAGCGCAGCGTTCAGGCCTTCGCGGCCGGCGCGCGCGATGTTGTAGCTCTTCGACATGCCGCCCATCATCTCGCCCAGCCCGGTCGCCGATGTCGCGGCGATGCCGATCGCATGGGCCATCTTCACCGTGTCGAGGCCGAGCAGGCGGCCGGTGGCCACGGCCGCACCGACCACGCCGCAGGTGCCGGTGATGTGCCAGCCGCGGGCATAGTGTCCATGACCGATCGCGACGCCCAGCCGGCAGGCTACCTCCATGCCGATCAGGAAGGCATCGAGCAGCTTTGCACCGGTGAGCCCCGGGATGCCGTTCGCGCCTCCGTCCGGCCCTGCCTCGGCGATCGCGAGGACCGCCGACAGGCAGGCCGGCCCCGGATGGATCACCGTGGCCAGATGCGTGTCGTCGAAGTCGAGGATGTTGCTCGAGTAGCCGTTGACCAGCGCGGCGGTCAGTGCATCGGTGCGCTGGCCGCGGCCGAACAGCCGGGCCGCAGGCGCGCCGGCGTGAGGCCGCAGCGCCGACCACAGCAGGTCGACCGCCGGGTCGTCGGCCCCGCCGAGCATGCAGCCGAACGAATTGAGGAAGGCACGGCGCGCTTCGGCCAGGGCCGCGGCAGACGGACTGCCCGGCGTGCGGCTGATCGCGTGCGTCGCGGCGAACCGGGCGAGGTCCAGCGTCGGCGCCGAGGACTGTTCCGGGGTGTTCGTGGAGGTCTGGGTACGGGTCTGGTCGTTCATGGGCTTACTCTAGCATCGGGCGCCAGGATGCAGCGCGGTCGCGCAGGCCTGCGGTGGACCCCTTTCGTGGAACCCTCGAGACGCTGCGTCGGGCTCAAGGCGAAGAAATGAACGCCGCGATCCGGTCCGCCGCGTCGCCCGTCCAGTTCAGCGGACGGGCGAGCGACCCGACCAGCGTGCGGTGGCCGAGCGTCTCGTAGGGCACGATTCTCACCGCCGTGCCCAGTTCGCGCAGGCGCCGCGCAAGGTTCTCGCTGTTATGCGGTCCTACGAGGTTATCGTGGACCGCATAGAGCAGCAGCGAGCGTGGCGCGCCGGTCGACACCACGTTGATCGGCTGCGTGGCCGGCGAGGTGTCGGGCCAGCCGAACACGGCACGCGTGGTGCGTCCGGTCAGCGGCAGGAAGTCGTAAGGGCCTGCCAGGCCGATGAACCCCGCCAGCCGCCTGCTGTCGAAACCGGCGGCCTGCGCGTAGCGTGGATCGAAGGCGACCATCGCCGCGTTGTAGGCGCCGGCCGAGTGGCCGCCGATGAACACCCGTGACGGATCGCCACCATGCTTCGCCGCATGGTCCAGGGCCCATCGAACTGCACGTGCGCTGTCGTCCAGGAAGTCCGGGAACCTGACCTCGGGATGCAACCGGTAGTCGGGCACCACGGTGACGATGCCGCGCGCCGCCATCGCCTCGCCGACGAACCGGTAGAAGCCGCGCGTGCCCGATGTCCATGCGCCACCGTAGAAGAATACGAAGACCGGTGCGGCCGTGCGCGCGTTGAGCGGCGAGTAGACGTCGAGCCGCTGGCGGGGATGGCTGCCGTAGGCGATGTCCGGGACCAGCCGGTAGGTGTCCTCGGGCACCCGGCGCTCGAGGAATGCTACAGGCGAGCAGGCCTGCAGCAGCGACGTGGCGGCGCCGGCCAGGCCGAGACGCAGCGTGCGGCGGCGGAGGGGGCGGGACCGAAACTCGAGCATGGACCGGATTATCAGGTCCACGCCCTCATTTCAGGATCTGGAACATGTTGTTGAAATCGTCCGTCCAAAGACGCCACTGCGGCTTCGAATCCACCGGCTTGGCGACCGCCTTGATCGCGGCCTTCTGCAGCATGACGTCGCTGCGGCTTACCAGCACCCAGTCGGAACTGGACAGGAAGCGATCCTGCCGGTCGCTGGGCTCGTCGGACACGATGGCCGACTTCAGGCCCAGTTCGTCGGCGATCCGGCGCACCACCGGCGGCAGGTCGAGGAAGCGGTTGGTCACGTGGAACGCGATCACGCCGTCGGGCTTCATGTGCCGCAGGTAGACCTCCATCGCCTCCTTCGTGATCAGGTGCGTCGGGATCGAATCGCTGGAGAACGCATCGATCGCCAGCACGTCGAAACCCTGCGGTGCCTCGCGCTCGAGCTGGAGGCGTGCATCGCCGAGCACCACGTCGATAGTCGCCTTCGAATCTTTCAGGAAGCTGAACCAGTCGCGGGCGATGTCGACTACCTGCGGATTGATCTCGTACAGGCGGAAGCGGTCGCCCGAACGACCGTAGGTGGCCAGCGTGCCGGTGCCCAGGCCGATCACGCCGACATGGCGTGTGCTCTCAGGGGCGTTGGCGATCGCCAGCCCGATGCCCGAGGCCGGCCCGTAGTAGCTGGTCGGGTCCATCTTGCGCGCCGGGTCGAGCCGCTGCTCGCCGTGCAGGATCACGCCGTGCACCAGGCTGCGCACCGCGTCCGTGTCGGTCTTCGGATCGCCGTAGTCCTTCACCCGGACGACACCGTAGAAGTTGCGCTGGATCGACAGCGAATCGGCCAGCTTCTCCTTGACGTAGATGCCCGACTGCACCGTCGTGAACACCAGCACGCCGACCGCGACGACCATTGCGTAGATCGGTGCCTTGCGCACCCGGATCAGGGCCAGCAGCGCGACCAGCACGAAGCCGATGCCCAGTTCCCAGTAGCCGTTGAACGCATACGGTGCCAGCACGCCGACGAACAGGCCGCCCAGGGCGCCGCCCAGCGAGATCATCAGGTAGAACGTCGTCAGGTAGCGCGGTGCCGGCTTGATCAGTGTCAGTTCGCCATGGCAGAACATGCACAGCACGAACAGCCCGGTGCAGTAGAGCGGGATCGCGACCTTGATGCTCAGCGTGACCTCGTTCGAGTGCAGGCCCCAGGCCATCACGCACAGCAGTCCCGCGCCGATGAGCATCAGCGGGGTGCGCCGGTACCAGCCCTGCGAATCGAAGCAGAGGATGAAGGTGAGCAGGTACAGCGACAGCGGCACGATCCACAGGAACGGCACCGATGCGATGTTCTGCGTCATGTGGCTGGTCAGCGAGAGCAGCAGTACCGAACCCATCGCCGACAGCGACAGCCACATCAGCAGTGCGCCCCAGGTCGGTTGCCGGGCCGACGCATCGGTGGCGTCAGGTGTCGCGTGCGTCGGCGCCACATCGACGGCAACGGTGCTGGTCTTCAGGCCATAGGCCGCTGCCGCCGCGCACAGGAGGACGAACACGAAGTACCCGGCCGACCAGCCCCATGACTGCGCGACCGTGTTCACCCAGGGCTCGATCGCGACCGGGTAGGACAGCAGGGCGAGCATCGAGGCCAGGTTCGACAGCGCGAACAGCCGGTAGGGCACGGCATCGCGGAAGGTGCGGGCGAACCACGCTTGCACCAGCGGCCCGGTGGTCGACAGCAGGAGGTAGGGCAGGCCGATCGTGGCCAGCAGCAGCCCGAGGATGCGCAGCGCCGGGTCTTCGTTGCCCGACGGCTTCCAGGACACGTCGGCGATGATCGGCAGCACGGCGAGGCTGGCGACCAGCAGGCCGATGTGCAGCCACGCCTGCTTCTTCGGCGCCAGCCGGCGGGTGGTCCAGTCGGTATAGGCGTAGCCGGCGAGGAGGACGCTCTGGAAGAACACCAGGCAGGTCGTCCAGACCGCGGACGAGCCGCCGAACCAGGGCAGGATCTGCTTGGCGATCAGCGGTTGCACCAGGAACAGCAGGAACGCGCTGAAGAAGATCGTTACGGCATAAAGGTACATCGGGTGTCCTTGGGATCGGATGCGCGTCTGGGATGCACGTCTGGTCTTGAGTACTTCTGCCGATAGTGGCAAACCCCTTATTATATGGTTTGTCTCAACGCACCAACTGCCAGAAAGGTACACATGGCCGCGTATCCGGAACTCAACGGCAGGGTGGTGGCCATCACTGGCGCTGCCTCGGGCATCGGCGCCGTGGCCGCGCGCGAGTTCGCCGCCCAGGGCGCACGGGTTGCGCTGGTCGATATCGCGCGCGCCGACGCCGAGGCGCTGGCGGCGGAACTGGCCGCGCAGGGCAGGGCCGCGCTGCACGTGCATTGCGACATCTCTGACGAGGCATCGGTGCAGGCGGCGATCGCGCAGGTGAACGCCGCATTCGGCGGCCTCGACGTGCTGGTGAACTGCGCCGGCGGCTACACGAAGATGCTGAACATCGAGCAGATGCCGGTCGAGGAATTCGACAAGGTGATCGCGCTCAACCTGCGCGGCACGTTCCTGATGTGCAAGGCAGCGATTCCCTCTCTGAAGGTGTCGAAGGCCGGCCGCATCATCAACATCGCTTCGATTTCAGGGCGTACCGTGCATGCCACGTCCTCGCCGGCCTACGGTGCAGCCAAGGCCGGCGTGATCCAGCTCACCCGCTTCCTCGCCTGGGAACTGGGCCCCCACAACATCACCGCCAACTCGATTGCGCCGATCACCACGCTGACGCCCCGGGTGGCCGCCCTGCGCACGCCCGAGCAGGTCGAGCAGATGGCGGCAACCATCCCGTTGCGGCGCCTGGCCGAACCGATCGACCATGTGAACGCGATGCTCTGGCTCGCCTCCGATGCGGCGAGCTACATCAATGGCGTGTCCCTCGACGTCAACGGCGGCCGGGTGATGTTCTGAGCATGGGCGCGGCGGTCACCGGACGGCAGTTCCACAACCAGCCCGAGAAGAGCCACCTGCACGGCTTCCTGGTCGACCTGTGGGACGAGGTGCGGCACGAGACCGGCAGCGCGCTCGACATCACGGTCCATGCGCAGAATGCCGGCATCCCCGGATCCGATCCGGCGGCGCTGAAGATGCTGATTGCCGGCGAGGTCGAGTTCATCGTGCTGATGGGCGGGCTGCTCGGCGATGTCGTGCCGGCTGCCGGCATCCAGGGCCTGCCGTTCGCGTTTACCAGTCATGCGCAGGTGCATGCAGCCGATGCCGGTCCGCTCGGCGCGTATCTGCGCCGCGAGATGCTCGCGGCCGGTATCCGCGGGTTCAGCGGCGGGCTGATGGAAAACGGCTTCCGCCACATCGTGATGCGCGAGAGGCCGATCCACAGCGTCGAGGACCTCGACGGGGTGCGCATGCGCGTGCCCGACAGCCCGCTGTTCATCGACACTTTCACGGCGCTGGGCGCGACGCCGGTGATCGCCAACATCAGCGAGCTGTATTCCTCGCTGGCGAGCGGCCGGGTCGACGGCCAGGAGAACCCGCTCGCGGTGTGCGAGGTGAACCGGCTGTACGACGTCACGCGCTACGTGAGCCTGACCAGCCACATGTGGTCCGGCTTCAACCTGATCGGCAACCTCGGCTTCGTGCAGCGGCTGCCCGGATCGACGGTGTCGATCGTGGAACGCGCGGTGGCGAAGCATGTGGCGCGCCAGTGCGCCTACACCGACGGCTTCAACCACGACCTCGAACGTGGGCTGGCCGATCGCGGGATGATCTTCAACACCGCCGATGTCGCAGGCTTTCGCCGCGCGCTGTCCGCAGACTTCTACCAGCGCGCGAAGGAACGGTTCGGCCACACGGCCTGGACGCTGCTCGAAGGGGCGGTCGGCCGGCTGGGCTGAACGGTTGCTCGGGCCCCTGCAGGCCCGGCATGCCCGCCCCGCCCGGGCCTGGTCACTCGAACTTGATGTTCGCCGCTTTCGCGACCTTCGTCCATTTCACGATCTCGTCGCGGATGTACTGGGCGAACTGGTCCGGTGTGTTGCTGGAGGCGGTCATGCCGACCTTGAGCAGGCCGCTCTTCACCTCGGGCATGGCCAGGGTCTTCACCAGGTCGCCATTCAGGCGGTCGATCACCGGCCGCGGCACGTTGGCCGGCGCCACCACGCCCCACCAGCTCACCACGTCGAAGCCGGGCAGCGTCTCGGCGACGGTGGGCAGGTTCGGCAGTTCCTCGGATCGGGTGAGTCCGGTCACAGCGAGTGCGCGTACGCGACCATTCTGGATGTGCGGCAGGGCAGTGGTCACGGTCGGCAGCATGAAGGCGATCTCGCCGGCCACCACGCCGGCCAGCGCCGGCGGGCTGCCGCGGAACGGCACGTGCACGGTGTCGACCTTCGCCATCGTGTTGAGCAGCGCGGCGGCGAGATGCTGGGAACTGCCCGGGCCGGCCGAACTGTAGTTCAACTGCCCCGGTTTGCTGCGGGCAAGTGCGATCAGGTCCTTGACCGACTTCGCCGGCACCGACGGATGCACGACCACGACGTTGGCGGTGGTGCTCACCAGTGACACCGGCGAGAAATCCTTCACCGGATCGTAGGGCAGCTTGGCGTACAGCGCCGGGTTCACGCCATGGGTCGAGATGTTCGCCAGCAGGGCGGTGTACCCGTCCGGCGGCGATTTGGCGGTGATCTCAGCGCCGAGGGCACCGCCCGCGCCGGGACGCACATCGACGACGATCGGCTGGCCGAGCAGTTCGCCCCAGCGCGGCGTGAAGATGCGCGCGATCACGTCGGTCGCACTGCCTGCGGCCTGGGCGACGACCAGGCGAACGGGCTTGGCCGGAAAGGCCTGTGCGGCGGCGATCGATGGCAGCGCGAGCAATGCCGCTGCACCGGTTGCGGATATGGCGACCGCCATGGCGGTCGGACGCGACGGTCGGGTGTTGTGCCGCTTCGCGGCCTGGGGCTGGTTCTGCATGTGCTCCTCCGGTGGACTGGTCATGCGGTATGTCGGCGGCCTCTGTCGAGCCGCTCGGGATCGGATGGATGCAGGCCGGATGATCAGGCGGCCAGCAGCCTGCGTGTTGCGTCGGCTGCCTCGCGCGTCACCTCGGCCGGTGGCCGCGCCCACAGCGCCGGGTTGGGCGCCTCGAAGCTCAGGTGGCCGGCATAGCCCTTTTCGCGCAGCAGGTCGAACACCGCCTGCCACTGCACGATGCCCTCGCCGGGCAGCAGCCGGTCGGTCGGCCGCCGCTGGCCGGGCGGCGGGCCGGCGGGTACGTCGCTGTACTGGAAGGTGAAGATCTCTTCCGGTGCGACATGTTCGAAGCCGCGGCCCGGCGAGCCGCTGCGCTGCAGGTGATAGGCGTCGATCAGCAGCCCGGCAGCCGGATGCGCGGCCTTCGCGATGATCTCGCGTGCGACCTCGATATGGTTGATCACGTCGTGCTGCGAGTTGAACTCCAGCGCGAGCCGCAGGCCGTGGTCCGCGGCGATCTGCGCGGCTTCGCGCAGCGACAGTGCCGCCTGCCCGACGGTGCCGTTGTTCTGGCCGGGTGCGGTCATGATCATCGGGCAACCCATCGCGACGGCGTTGCTGCAGGTCAGGGCGAACACGTCGAACAGTCGGCGCCGTTCGGCACCCTCGGCGAACAGCAGGCCGTATTCGGTGCCAAGGACGGCGACGTGCATGCCGCTGGCCCTGACCAGGTCGAGTACCTGTGCATTGCTCATCCCCGCGTCGAGGCAGCGCGTGAAATCGATCCGGCGCAGCTCCATTGCATCGAAGCCGCCAGCGCGTGCCGCCGCCAGCGCCTCGCCGAGCGGCGTCGTGTCGAGCGACCAGGTATGCAGCGCGAGACGGTGGGCGAAATCGGTCATCGAGGGGTTCCGGTGGGCGACGGATGCCCCGCATCATACCTGTGCG
>CAMDXD010000015.1 GCA_945877995.1 Bordetella parapertussis | reverse complement strand
GGCCATCGCTGCCTGTTCCTGCGCTGCAATACCGAACACCATTCGCTGGCGCTGTACCCGGCGGCCGTGCGCGATGCGCTGGGATGGCCGGGCCCGTCGACGGTCCTGAGCTTCGGCATGCAGGTGGCGACCTATCGCCAGCTGAGGGTAGCGATCGCCTGGCTGGACGCGCGCGGCTGCCGCTTCGTCGACCTGCCGGCCGAGTTGAGTCCCGGCATCGACTGGTTCGCCACGGCGCTCGACCCGGCAGGCCATGGCGTGCAGCTCTACTTCTCGATGGAGCAGGTCGGCCGTGGCGGACTTGCGTCGCCGCGCATGCCGCGCACAGTGCCGCCCATGGCCCAATGGCCGGACGCGGTGGATGCGACCGCTGACGTCTACATGGGCGAGGCGTTCTCGGGCCCCTGGGGCTGAAGCGTAGTCCGTGGACGCATCGGCTCCGCGCCGCCCGGCGATCAGCCGGCGTCGCTCCCGAACCGGTACACCACCAGCGAGCTGCGCAGGTTCGGCAGCGTCGTGACTTCGCGGCCTTCGTGCAGTGCGATCCGCTCGAGGATACGGATGCTGTGCTGCGCACAGAAGGCCTCGAAGTCGGTCAGCGTGCACAGGTGGATGTTCGGCGTGTCGTACCAGTGGTGCGGGAAGTCGTCGTTCACCGGCATGCGTCCCATCGCGAGCTGGATGCGGTTGCGCCAGTAGCCGAAGTTGGGGAACGAGACGATGCCCTCGCGGCCGACGCGCAGCATCTCGGAAAGTATGTGTTCGCTGTTCTTCATGGCCTGCAGCGTCAACGACAGGATCACGTAGTCGAACGACCCGGGGTCGAAACCCGATAGGCCCGACTCGAGGTCCATCTGCAGCACGTTGATGCCGTTCTTCACGCTTGCGGGTATCTTGGCGTCGTCGATCTCGATGCCGTAGCCGCGCACATCGAGCACCTGGCGCAGGTGGCGCAGCAGCGAGCCGTCGCCGCAGCCCAGGTCGAGCACCTTGGCGCCGTGGCGGATGCGCCCGGCGATCACCGCGAAGTCGGCGCGCGGGCCCTTCATCGTGCGTCCCCGGCGATCTCGGCATGGATACGGTCGACATAGGCCCGCACCAGCGCGTGGTAGCGCGGGTCGTCCAGGAGGAAGGCGTCGTGGCCGTGCGGCGCGTCGATCTCGCCGTAGGTGACGTCGAGCTGGTTGCGCAGCAGCGCCTGCACGATCTCGCGCGAGCGCTCGGGCGCGAAGCGCCAGTCGGTGGTGAACGACACCACGAGGAAGCCGGCCTTCGCGGCGGCGAGCGCTTTCGACAGGTCGCCACCGCAGTCCAAGGCCGGATCGAAGTAGTCGAGCGCCTTGGTGATGCGCAGGTAGGTGTTGGCGTCGAAATACTCGGCGAACTTGCCGCCCTGGTAGCCGAGGTAGGACTCGATCTGGAACTCGGGTTCGAAGCCGTAGCCGATGCTGCCGTTGCGCAACTGGCGTCCGAACTTGCTGGCCATCGCATCGTCGGACAGGTAGGTGATGTGGCCGACCATGCGGGCCACGCGCAGCCCGCGCACCGGCGTCGCAGCATGCGCATAGTAGTCGCCGCCGTGGAACTCCGGGTCGGTGAGGATCGCCTGCCGGGCGACTTCGTTGAAGGCGATGTTCTGGGCGGAGAGGTTCGGCGCGCAGGCAATGACCAGCGCATGGCGCAGCCGTTCGGGGAACTGACGAGTCCAGGACAGCGACTGCATCGCGCCGAGGCTGCCGCCCATCACCGCGGCGAAACGCTCGATGCCGAGGTGGTCGGCCAGCCGCGCCTGCGCGGCCACCCAGTCCTCGACGGTGACCAGCGGGAAGCCGGCGCCGTACGGGCGCCCGGTCGACGGGTCGACGCTCATCGGGCCGGTAGAGCCGAAGCAGCCGCCGAGGTTGTTCACGCCGATCACGAAGAAGCGGTCGGTGTCGACCGGCTTGCCCGGGCCGATGATGTTGTCCCACCAGCCGATGTCATCCGGGGCGTCGGCGTAGAAACCCGCCACATGGTGCGAGGCGTTCAGCGCGTGGCAGACGAGGATTGCGTTCGAACGATCGGCGTTGAGCTGTCCGTAGGTTTCATAGACCAGTTCATAGGACGCGATCGAACGGCCGCAGCGCAGCGCCAACGGCTCGCTGAAGCTGGCGCGCTGCGGTGTGACGGCACCGACCGATCGGGCCGGGGTGGCTGTATCCATGCGGCAGGGTGGACGCTGTAGAGCTGTAGAGCTGGAGGCGGACCGGCGGGTGCCGTCCGGAAACAAAAAAGCCCCGGTGTGCTTGCGCAGGCCGGGGCGGAGAAATCTTCATTTCTCTTTAGCCGCATTTGTAGCGCGCCCGCAAGCTGAATTCAAATCGGCGCGTGATTCAAGGTTGAACGGTAACCCCGTATGCTGGCGCCTGTCAAACCTGCCTCTCGGGGCCACTCCGCCTCCGACCCGCCTGCACCCGGCTCAGGCGTTCAGCCGTTCGACGAGCCTGCGTATGCGGTCGGGGTCACGTGTACGCGCGATCCGGCGCGCCATCGACGAGATGTCCGACAGCTGCGTCTTCAGGATGCGCTGCTTCACTTCGAGCAGGAAGGCCGGATGCATCGACAGCTGGCGCAGGCCGAGCCCGATAAGCAGCCGTGTGAGGTCGACGTCGCCGGCCATCTCGCCGCACACGGCAACTGGCACCTTCGCGCGGTTCGCGCGCTCGGCGACGCTCGCGATCAGCGAAATCACCGCCGGGTGCAGCGGATCGTACAGATGGGCAACCGCGTCGTCGGTACGGTCGATCGCCAGCGTGTACTGGATCAGGTCGTTGGTGCCGATCGACAGGAAGTCGAGGTGCTTGAGGAACACATCGAGCGCGATCGCGGTGGCGGGTATCTCGACCATGCCGCCGATGGCGACCTGTGGTGCAAACGCGATTCCGTCGTCGACCAGGCTCGCCCTGGCGCGCGCCACTGCGGCCAGCGTCTGCGCGAGCTCCTGCTTCGTCGACAGCATCGGGACGAGGATGTTCAACGTGCCGAAGGCCGACGCTCGCAGCAGCGCACGCAGCTGCGTATGGAACAGCGGCGGGTCGGCCAGGCACAGGCGAATGGCGCGCAGGCCGAGCGCCGGGTTGGCCGATGCGCGCTCGGAGCCGCGCAGTGTCTTGTCGGCGCCGATGTCGAGCGTGCGTATGGTCACGGGCAGGCCGTCCATCGCCAAGGCAACCGCACGGTAGGCTTCGAACTGCTCGTCCTCGTCAGGCAGTTCGTCGCGGTTCATGAACAGGAACTCGGTGCGGAACAGGCCGATGCCCATGCCGCCATTGGACCGGACTTGCGCGACGTCGTCCGGCCCTTCGATGTTGCCGAGCAGTTCGATCGTGCTGCCGTCGATGGTCGATGCGGGCCTGGGGGCCAGCCGCTGCAGCTTGGCCCGTTCGATGCCGAGTGCTTCCTGGCGCAGCCGGTACTCCGACAGCACGGCCGGATCGGGGTTGACGATGACCACGCCCATCGTACCGTCGATGATCAGCTGGTCGTTCTCGCGGATCAGCGCGCGTGCGCGGTGCAGCGCGACGATGGCCGGTATGTTCAGGCTGCGCGCGACGATCGCGGTATGCGAGGTCGAGCCGCCGAGGTCGGTCAGGAAGCCGGCGAAGGGCAGCTGCTTGAACTGGATCATGTCGGCCGGCGACAGGTCGTGCGCGACCAGGATCGCGCGCGCGCTGCCCGGCAGCGTACGCGGGATGTAGCCTGGCTTGCCGACCAGTACCTTCATCACCCGCTCGACCACCTGCAGGATGTCGCCCTTGCGCTCGCGCAGGTACGGGTCGTCGATGGCGTCGAACTGGTCGAGCAGCTGGTCGAGCTGCAGCTTCAGCGCCCACTCGGCGTTGCACTGCTGGCTGTCGATCAGGTCGAGCGGGCCCTGCGACAGGGTCGAGTCGGCGAGGATCATCTGGTGCACGTCGATGAACGCACCGAACTCCGCCGGAGCCGCAGCCGGGATGCTTTCGCGCAGGTGGGTCAGCTCGTCGCGCACGCTGGCCAGCGCGACCTGGAACCGCTGCTGTTCATTCGCCAGTTCACCGGCGGGCACCAGGTACTGCGCGACCTCGAGCGTCGCGTACGACACCAGGTGCGCAGGGCCGATCGCGATGCCGTCGGAGGCGCCGATGCCGTGCATCGTGAAGCTCATGCGCATCGAGCGCGCGGCCGCGGCGTCCGCGGCCGCCGAGGCTTCGGCAGTTGCCTTCGCGTCGGGGTCGCCGGTGCCGGCTCCGGAGGGTGCGGTATGGTCCATCGCGGCTATTCGCCCTCGCCGAAGCGGTCGGCGACCAGCGCGGCGAGCGCGGCGCCTGCCCGGGCCTCGTCCGGCCCGTCGGTCTCGATGCCGATGCGCACGCCGCGCGCGGCGGCCAGCATCATCACGCCCATGATGCTCTTCGCGTTGACGCGGCGGGCATCGCGGGTGAGCCAGACCTCGCATTCGAACTGCCCGGCGAGCTGGGTGAGCTTGGCCGAGGCGCGCGCATGCAGGCCCAGCTTGTTGATGATGTCGACTTCAGTGCGAAGCATCGGCGGGTCCCGTGGCCTGTTCCGTTTGCTGGGGCATGCGCACCACGCCCTCGCAGCCGCCGCTGATCGCCTTGGCGATCATCTGCTCGAGCGGTCGGTCGCGATAGGTCAGCGCGCGGATCAGCATCGGCAGGTTGACCCCGGAGATGCCCTCGACCCGCCCGGCCTGCAGCAGCTTCGACGCCAGGTTGCACGGCGTGGCGCCGTAGATGTCGGTGAGGATCAGCACCCCGTTGCCATCGTCGAGGTGGGCGACCAGGTCCTGTGCCTGCGGCAGGATCGCCGCCGGGTCGTCATGGATGGTCACGCCGAGCTGCCGCACCCGCATCGGGCGCTTGCCCAGCACATGGCTCGCGCAATGGATCAGGCTTTCGGCCAGCGTGCCATGCGCGATGATCAGGATGCCGATCATCGGCTGCCTCCCGGGGTGGCGCCGCCTCGCGGCAATGCCGCCAGGCGCTCGAGTGCATCGACCATCAGTGCCGCCGGATCGCACGGCGTCTGCTGCGCGATTTCCTGCATGCCGGTCGGGCTGGTCACGTTGACCTCGGTCAGGTGGGTGCCGATCACGTCCAGGCCGACCAGGGTCAGCCCGAGTTCGCGCAGCACCGGGCCGACGGTCTCGGCGATCTCGCGGTCGCGCGCGGTGAGCGGTCGCGCAACCCCGGTGCCACCGGCGGCGAGGTTGCCGCGCGTCTCGCCTGCCTTCGGGATGCGCGCGAGCACATGCGAGGCCGGGGCGCCGTCGATCAGCAGCACGCGCTTGTCGCCGTCGCGGATCTCGGGCAAGTAGCGCTGCGCCATGATCGTCCGGCGTCCGTGGTCGGTGATGGTCTCGATGATCACGCCGATGTTCGGGTCGTCGCTGCGCACGCGGAAGATGCCGCTGCCACCCATGCCGTCCAGCGGCTTGAAGATCACGTCGCCATGCTCGGCGAGGAACTCCCGCAGCACGGCATCGAGGCTGGTGACCAGGGTCGGCGGCGCGAACTGCGGGAAGCGGGCCACGGCCAGCTTCTCGTTGAAGTCGCGGATCGCCCGTGGCCGGTTGACCACTCGCGCACCCTCGCGCTCGGCGAGCTCAAGCAGGTGGGTGGCGTACAGGTACTCGTTGTCGAACGGTGGATCCTTGCGCATCAGCACGATGTCGAAGCCCGACAGCGGCGCGAAGGACGGCGCGGAAGCTTCGAACCAGTCATGCGGATCGGCTGCCGGGGCCTTCAGTGTGACCTCGGCGGCCAGCCCGAGCACCGTGCGCCCGCGCAGTACCATCTCGCGCGCCTCCATCGCGAACAGCCGATGGCCGCGCCGCGCCGCCTCGCGCATCATCGCGAAGGTGGAGTCCTTGTAGGTCTTGAAGGTCGCCAGCGGGTCGGCGATCACCAGCAGGTTCATGCAGACATGGTAATCGGGAACGGGCCTTCGGTCACATCCTGGACGCCCGGTCTACGTCCGCTCACCCGTCGGTTCACCCGTGCGCCCACTCGTTTACTGCGGCCGGGTCAGCGTCTCGATCTCACGCGACGCGGCGAGCAGGGCCAGGCGGGCGATCACGCCGTAGGCATAGAAGCGGTTGGGCGCGGCATCGGGGGCGGCGCGCGGATCGGGTGTCGAGCAGGGCGCCTTGAACGCGAGCGGCACGAAGCTCATGCCGGGGGCGTTCAGGTTCTGGTCCTGGCCGCGCTCGGTGTGCACCCGGTAGAAGCCGCCGACCACGAAGTGGTCCATCATGTACACCACCGGCTCGGCCACCGCGCCGTCGACGTTCTCGAAGGTGTACACGCCTTCCTGCACCAGCACCTCCTGCACCTCGAGGCCTTCCTTCACCACTGCCATCTTCTTGCGCTGGTTGCGGTTGAGCTGCTGCACCTCGCTCGCGTCGCGCACGGTCATGATGCCCATGCCGTAGGTGCCTGCATCGGCCTTGACGATCACGAACGGTTCTTGGTCGATGCCGTACTCGCGGTACTTGGCCTTGATGTCGGCGAGCATCTCGGACACATAGCCGGCGACGCATTCCTCGCCCTGCCGGTCCTTGAAGTTGATCTTGCCGCAGCGCTCGAACAGTGGGTTGATCATCCACGGATCGATCTTCAGCAGGTCCGCGAATTCCTGCGCGACGGTATCGTAGTGGGCAAAGTGCTGCGACTTGCGGCGGGTGGTCCAGCCCGTCTGCAGCGGCGGCAGCACCCACTGGTCGAGCCCCTTCAACACCTCGGGCACGCCGCCCGACAGGTCGTTGTTGAGCAGCACCACGCAGGGGTCGAAGCCCTCGACGGTCAACCGGCGGCCGTTGCGTACCAGTGGCTCGAGGGTGATCGATCGGCCGTCGTCGAGCGCGATGTCGGTCGGCGCGGTGATCTCGGGCAGCAGGGTGCCGATCCGCACCACCAGCCCGGCCGCGCGCAGGATGGTGGTCAGCGCGGCCACGTTCTTCAGGTAGAACTGGTTGCGCGTGTGGCTCTCGGGCACCAGCAGCACGCCGCGCGCATCCGGGCAGATCTTCTCGATCGCCGATTGGGTCGCCTGTACGCACAGCGGCAGGAAATCGGGGTTCAGGTTGTTGAAGCCACCGGGGAACAGGTTGGTGTCGACCGGGGCCAGCTTGAAGCCGCTGTTGCGCAGGTCCACCGAGCCATAGAACGGGCTTTCATGCTCCTGCCACTGGCTGCGGAACCAGTGCTCGATCGCCGGCTGTGACGTCAGGATCCGTTTCTCCAGGTCGGGCAACGGACCGGACAACGCGGTCTGCAGATTCGGGACGGGCGTGGCGGGAATCGGCATGGGCATCGACATCGGCTGGGGCGCAATCACGGCTGGCCAGATCACGTCTGGCGGCCGCGCAGTGTAGCCGATCAGGGCGGCGTCTTCGTTACCGGTCGTACAGCTGTCCAGGCGGCTCGTCGGCAGCCGGTCCGCAGCCGGTCCGCAGCCGGCCCTTCGGTTGACCGGCGGCGGGGTTTCATCGAGCATCCTCGACCAGGAAATTCCTCGAGGAGCGCTCTCGGCCTGGATCGAGGACGTGTCCGTCGACGCTAGCTGACGGTGCCGGCAGCCGCAGGCAGCGGTCGGGAGTAGACTCTTGCGCTGTCGCGCAACTGCCCGTTCATCCGAAGGCGGAGCGCACCTGTCCAGGGACCAGAGGAACCAAGGAGATTCCGTGAGCCAGATCGTCAAGTATCGGCGCCAGGCCGGTGCATCCATCGCATTGAATTGTGACTTCAAGCGTGCCGCGCCCGCGCTGTTCGTGCTCGGCCTGTCCTGCAGTGGTGCGTTCGCGGCCGACTTCCCGACCAAGGCGATCCGGATGGTCATTCCGTTCGCACCCGGGGGCAGCAACGATATCGTCGGCCGCATGGTGGGACAGCAACTGCAGGAGCGCCTGGGCCAGCCGGTGATCATCGACAACCGCGGCGGTGCCGGCGGCGTGATCGGCACCGAGCTGGTGGCACGTGCCGCCCCCGACGGCTACACGCTGCTGATCGTGTCCGTCGCCTTCGCGTTCAACCCCGCGCTCTACAAGCTGTCGTACGACTCGGTGAAGGCGTTCGCGCCGATCGCGATGGTCGGCAGCGGGCCGAACGTGCTGGTGGTGAATCCCCAGTTGCCGGTCGCATCGGTGAAGGAACTGATCGCCTATGCACGCGCGAACCCGAACAAGCTCAACCTCGCGTCCGCCGGCATCGGTTCGTTCCAGCACCTGTCGGGCGAACTGTTCACCCGCATGGCCAAGGTCCAGATGACCCATGTGCCGTTCAAGGGCGGCGGGCCGGCGATGACCGATGTGATCGCCGGCCAATCGCAGGTCACCATCGGTTCGCTGATCCAGATGCAGGGACACATCCGCTCCGGCCGGCTGCGGCCGCTCGGCGTAGGCAGCCTCAAGCGCAATCCGACGCTGCCCGACGTGCCCTCGATCAACGAGTCGGCGCTGCCGGGCTATGAAGCTGCGAACTGGTGGGGCGTGGTCGGCCCGGCCGGCCTTCCCGACCCGATCATCGCGCGCCTGAACAAGGAGGTGAACGCCAGCCTCGTCTCGCCCGATGTCCAGCGCCGGCTGGAAACCGAGGGGGCTGTCGGCACCCCGATGGCACCAGCCGAGTTCGGCAAGATCATCGTCAACGACATCGCACGCTGGGGGCAGGTGGTGCGCGAGGCGGGCATCAAGGCCGAGTAGCACTGCGGTGCCCTGGAGCGTCGCAACGTCGCGCAGCTACCTGGAGGCAGGCGAAAAAAACGGGCACCCGCGGGTGCCCGTTTTCCTGTTCCGGAGATACGGTCAGTTGTACGCCTTCTCGCCGTGCGAGCTCACGTCCAGTCCTTCCCGCTCCTCTTCCTCGGTCACGCGCAGTCCGACGATCAGGTCGACGATCTTCAGCGCGATGAAGGTGACCACCGCGGACAGCACGATGGCCACCAGCACCGCCTGGATCTGCACCATCACCTGCCCGCCGATCCCGCCAGCCAGGGGCTGGCCGCAGACGTTCTTGATGTAGTCGCAGATCCCGGCGCCGCCGAGCGACGGCGAGGCGAACACGCCGGTCAGGATGGCACCGACGATGCCGCCCACGCCGTGCACGCCGAACACGTCGAGTGCGTCGTCGGCACCGAGCATCCGCTTCAGGCCGGTGACGCCCCACAGGCACAGGAAGCCGGACACGAGACCGATCACGATCGCACCCATCGGGCCGACGAAGCCGCAGGCCGGAGTGATCGCGACCAGGCCGGCGACTGCACCGGAGGCTGCACCCAGCATGCTCGGCTTGCCCTTGCCCATCCACTCGGCAAACGTCCAGGCCAGCACGGCGGCAGCAGTGGCGATCAGCGTGTTCAGGAAGGCAAGGCCGGCGACACCGTTCGCTTCCAGGTTGGAGCCGACGTTGAAACCGAACCAGCCTACCCACAGCATCGAGGCGCCGATCATCGTGAATACCAGGCTGTGTGGCGGCATCGGTTCGCGGCCGAAACCGACCCGCTTACCCAGCATGTAGGCGCCCACCAGGCCGGCGATCCCGGCGTTGATGTGCACGACCGTGCCGCCGGCGAAGTCGAGTGCGCCCCAGCCCCAGAGCAGGCCTGCCGATGCGGTGACCGCCTCGAGCGTCTTCTCGTCGGTGATCGCATCCGGGCCGTCCCAGTACCAGACCATGTGTGCCATCGGCAGGTAGGCAAACGTGAACCAGATCACCAGGAACAGCAGCACCGCGGAGAACTTCATCCGCTCGGCGAAGGCGCCGACGATAAGGGCCGGGGTGATGGCTGCGAAGGTCAGCTGAAACACGACGAACATGTACTCGGGGATGTGCGTGTCCTTGCTGAACGTCGCGGCGCCGGTTGCATCGGTAACACCGGACAGGAACAGCTTGTCGAGTCCTCCGATGTACGGGCTGCCGCCGGTGAAGGCGAGCGAGTAGCCGTAAACGACCCAGAGGATCGCGATCAGCGAGAACGTGACGAACACCTGCATCAGCACCGACAGCATGTTCTTCTGGCGCACGAGGCCACCGTAGAACAGCGCGAGGCCGGGGATGATCATGAAGATCACCAGCACCGTGGCGACGTACATGAACGTGGTGTCGGCCTTGTTGATGTTCGGCGGCTTGGGTGCTTCGGCGGCAGGCGGATCCGCCTTCTTCTCTACGGCGGCTGGCGCGGCCGCAGCCTTCGCTTCTTCGGCCTTCGCTTCCATCTTGGCCGGTTCAGCCGCGGGCTGCGCAACCACGCCCGCGCTGAACGCGAGCGAGAAGGCAGTTAGCAGGGTCAAGAGCAGCTTCTTCATGCGATCTCCGGATCTTGTTAACGGATTGCAGGGCGTATCAGAGGGCGTCGGCGCCGGTTTCCCCGGTGCGGATGCGCACGACCTGTTCGAGTTCGTAGACGAAAATCTTGCCGTCACCGATCTTGCCGGTGCTTGCGGACTTCTCGATGGCTTCGATCACCTGGTCGAGCATGTCCGTCTTGATCGCGACTTCGATCTTGACCTTGGGCAGGAAGTCGACCACGTACTCCGCGCCGCGATACAACTCGGTGTGGCCCTTCTGTCGCCCGAAACCCTTGACTTCGGTGACGGTGATGCCCTGCACGCCGATGGCTGACAGGGCTTCCCGCACTTCGTCGAGCTTGAACGGCTTGATGATGGCAGTGACAAATTTCATGGTGTGTGCCTTTCGACCGACAAAAAAGGGGTCCGGCCCGGCCGGCCCCCGACGTTTGAATCTAGAAGGTCTTCTGTACCCCGGCCGTCCAGGTGCCATCGCCGATGTTGCGGCGGAAGTTGCTGTTCCAGACCGCAGCGCCGGTGGGTGTGGCTCCCTTGGTGTCAGCCTTCGTGTATCCGAGGCTGAAGTTCAGGCCGACCCACTCCTTCGTGACCGCGAGACGCCAGTCGGTGTAGTCGAGGCAGCCCTGGTTGCAGCCGGTGCCAGTCCACAGAGCCGCGTTGCCGCCCTTGTAATTCTGGCGACCGACGTGCCCGATCACGTTGAAACCGGTGTCGCCGATCGGCAGCGTGGCGGTCAGGTCGAGGTAATCCGTACCCTTCGAATCGATTACACCGAAGGCGTCGCTGATCGCGTAAGAATACTTCAGTGTGACGATCTTCCAGGTGGCCGCTGCGTAGAGTTCGTTGGTATCGGCTTTCTTGAATCCGGCCGGGATGCCGGTAAGCGGTGCGCGCCCCGGATAGTTGTAGCGCAGGAAGCCGACGTCGAACGTGAAGTCACCGACCGGCATCTTGAAGCCGAGGTAGGTGCCCAGTTCGATCGCGTAGCTGCCGCCTGCGTAGAAAGCGTCAGTCATCCAGCTTATATTCGAACCCCACACGCCGGCATAGAAGCCGCTGGCGTGCACATAGTCGAAGCCACCCTGCAGCGCCGGCTTGCCGTCGGTCTGGGTCAGGCCGCGGAAGATGTACTGGTTGAACAGCCCGACGTTGCCAGTGAAGGTATGCGGTGATTCAGGCGCTTTCGCCTGGGCCATCACAGCCATGGGCGTTACGAGCGCAGCAGCAACGGCAACACGCAGCAGGGTTTTGTTGAACTTGTGCATTCTTGCAGCTTCCAAGTGTATGTCGAGGTCAAAAAAACGGTGTCCCACCCGTCTCCAAGCATGCTCTGTGCCAGTTTTAAAGCGCAATGGATTCAAAGGCTTGGGATCAGGATGACATCTCGCAAAGTGGTCTTTGCACCGCCGCGGTGCGGAAACCGAATTCCACGTACCGATTTGGTAAAAAAGCCTTTCAGAAACAAACATCTGCGTGCATAGCGTCTGTTGTTCGTTCAGACCGCTCCAAAGCGCAAATACCGCTGAATGACAGTTTGTTGCGGCTGCGCAACAAAAAGACCGGATCGACCCACGGCGTCGCTGGTCCGGAGAATCGCCGCCGCAGCAGTGCTTCCCGTCGCGATCCGTTGCGGGCGGTTTGCCTATACTTCATTCGGTCTTCTGGACTTACCCGATACCCACCCTGCCGGAGCGCGCCGATGATCAACCAGAGCACCCTCGATGACCTGTCCCGCCGCGTGCGTGAACTGGTCGCCAGCAGCCCGGCCCAGGATGTCCAGCGGAACGTGCGTGCAGTGGTCGGCTCCGCACTGCAGCGGATGGACCTCGTCACCCGCGAGGAGTTCGACGTCCAGGCCGCCGTGCTTGCTCGCACCCGCGAAAAGCTCGAAGCACTCGAGGCGCGAGTGGCTGGTCTCGAGCGCGGTGCCTCCGGTGGTCCGCCCTTGCCGGTCGATTCCGCTGGCTGAGCAGCGGAACGGGCTGTAAACCCTGGCGCCCGCGGGTCCGGCACACGCCCGGGCCCGGGGTCCTGAACTGCGCTTCGCCGGCCGTTGTCCGGCCGGCATCGATTCGCGACAGGCTGACATGGACGAACTGCCCGCCCCCGCTGCCAACCCTGCGCGCCCGGCCGCGAGCCCCGTGGCGGTGCTGCGCAGTCGGGCGCTGCTCGGCATGGAAGCGCCGTCCGTCCGCGTCGAAGTACACCTTGCGAACGGCTTGCCGTCCTTCGCGCTGGTCGGTCTCGCGGAAGCAGAGGTGCGCGAAGCCCGCGAGCGGGTGCGGGCTGCGATCGCCAACAGTGGTTTCGAGTTTCCGGCGCGGCGGATCACCGTCAATCTCGCGCCCGCAGAGCTGCCGAAGGAAAGCGGTCGCTTCGACCTGCCGATCGCGATCGGCATCCTGGTGGCATCGGGCCAGCTGCGTCGGCCGAGGCAGGCCGTGGCGGCGTCCGCATGGCTCGATGCACACGAATTCGCCGGTGAATTGGCACTGACCGGCGACCTGCGGCCGGTGCGCGGGGCGCTGGCGATGGCCTGGTTCGCCGCGCGGGATGGCCGGGCTTTCGTGCTGCCCGAGGCGAGCGCGCGCGAGGCGGCACTGGTCGAGGGTGCGCATGTCCTTCCGGCGGCAGACCTGCGCACGGTGGTGCGCCACCTGGCCGGCGAACGTCCGCTTGAACCATTGGTGCGCCCGCTGTCCTGCACTGCGGATGCAGTGGCGGCGGATGCAGACGACACCGTCGCCGATCTCGCCGACGTGTCCGGGCAGCAGCAGGCCCGCCGGGCGCTCGAACTCGCGGCCGCTGGCGGGCACAGCCTGCTCCTGGTCGGCCCGCCGGGCACCGGCAAGACGATGCTGGCGTCCCGCCTGCCGGGCATCCTGCCTTCGATGACCGATGCCGAGGCGCTCGAGTCCGCCGCGATGCAGTCGCTCGCCGAGGGTGGCTTCGACCTGCGGCGCTGGCGGCGCAGGCCGTTCAGGGCGCCGCACCACACCGCATCCGCGGCGGCGTTGGTCGGTGGTGGCAGCCTGCCCCGGCCGGGGGAGATTTCGCTTGCGCTGCATGGCGTGCTGTTCCTCGACGAGCTCACCGAGTTCGATCGGCGGGTGCTGGAAGTGCTGCGCGAGCCGCTCGAGAGCGGCCGCATCACGGTGTCGCGTGCCGCCCGGCGCGCGGAGTTTCCGGCGCGCTTCCAGTTCGTTGCCGCGATGAATCCGTGTCCGTGTGGCTATCTCGGCCATCCGTCCGGACGCTGCCAGTGCGGGCACGAACAGATCGAGCGGTATCGGCGCCGGATTTCCGGGCCGCTGGTCGACCGTATCGATATCGCGCTCGACGTGCCGCCGGTGCGCGAGCGCGACCTGCTCGAGGTACGGCGTGGCGAATCGAGCGCGGCGGTCAGGGCGCGGGTGGCGCGCGCCCGGGATATCCAGCTCGCTCGCCAGGGCAGGCCCAATGCCCTGATCGAGCCGGGACAACTCGACAGTCATTGCGCCCTGGACGCGTCGGGCCTGGCGCTGATCCGTCGGGCGCTCGATCGATTCTCGCTGTCCGCGCGCGCCTACCAGCGCATCCGAAAGGTGGCGCGCACGATTGCCGACCTCGACGAGGCGGGCACGATCGCGGCCAGCCACGTGGCCGAGGCGATACAGCTGCGTCGGTTCGACCGCGGCGGTTGAGGGCGCGCGCGCAGTCCGAGGTCCAGGTGGTAGCCTCGAGGCGTGAGTAACGGCCTGCCCCAACCTGAAATCCTGCTACGAGTCCCCGATGAACGACGACCTGCCCCCGCGCGCTTCGCTGAAGTTCGCCCGCACCGATCCTGCCGATCCGGCCTTCCGGGTGCGCTACCTGGATTCGTCCGACCTGTGGAGCGCGCCGCGCCTCACGCAGGTCGTTGACGTTCGCCATGCACGCATGGTCTACCTGTCGGGCCAGGCGCCGGCCGACGCTGGCTACAAGGTGGCCAGCCAGGACTTCCGTGCGCAGATGCACAAGGTATTCGACAACATCGAGGTGGCGCTGGCCGTCGCCGGCGCCACGCTCGCCGACATCGTCAAGACGACGACCTACCTGACCGATATCCGCAATCGCGAAGCGATGCGCGCCGTGCGCGGCGAACGGCTCGGCCACCTGCCAGCGCCGCCGGCCAACACGGCACTGGTCGTATCCAGCCTGATCGAGCCCGAGTTCCTGGTCGAGGTCGATGTGGTTGCCGCGGTGCCCCTCCGCTGAGCGCGGGCCGCAAGGCGGGGCCAGTGGCCGTGGCTGCGGAAGACCTGTCGGGCGCTCAGCAGCGCACGCATGGGGCGCTGCTGCCCTGGCTGCTGGCCGGGCTGGCGACGATAGGCCCGTTCTCGATCGATACCTACCTGCCGTCGTTTCCGTCGATGGCCCGCGACTATGCGGTGACCGAGCTGCTCGTGCAGCAGACGCTGTCCGCGTACATGGGCAGTTTCGCGATCATGACGCTGTTCCACGGGGCACTGTCCGATTCGTTCGGGCGCCGGCCGGTGATCCTGGTGAACCTGCTCGTGTTCGTGGTCGCATCAATCGGCTGCGCGCTCGCCCCCACGATCGAGACCCTGCTCGCATGCCGCGCGCTGCAGGGCATGTCCGCCGGGGCTGGCATCGTCGTCGGCCGGGCGATCATCCGTGACACGTACGACGGACCGATGGCCCAGCGGCTGATGTCGCAGGTGACGATGCTGTTCAGCCTCGCGCCTGCGGTCGCACCGGTGATCGGGGGCGTGCTCGACATCGCGTTCGGCTGGCGTTCCATCTTCGTGTTCCTGACCGTCTTCTCGCTGCTGCTGTGGGCAGGCTGCGCATGGACGCTGCCCGAGACCCTGCCGAAGCACGACCGCCAGCCATTCCGCGCCGCGCCGCTCGTCGCCCGATATGTGCAGGTGTTCGGCAGCGCGCGTTTCGCGATGCTTGCGCTCGCGGTGGCGTTCAACTTCGCCGGCTTTTTCGTGTACGTGGTCTCGGCGCCGGCGGTGATCTACCGGCACCTGGGGTTGTCGGCCACGGATTTCGCGTGGCTGTTCGTGCCCGGCATCGGCGGGGTGATCATCGGCGCATGGCTGTCCGGCCGCCTCGCCGGGCGGGCGACCCCGGAGCGCACGGTATTGCTCGGGTTCGCGGTGATGGCGACTGCCGCCTGCCTGAGCATCGGCTACCACCTGGTGTACCCGCCGGCGATCCCCTGGACTGTGCTGCCGCTGATGCTCTATTCGCTCGGCATGTCGCTCGCGATGCCCAGCATCACGCTGCTCGCCCTCGACCTGTTCCCGCGCAACCGGGGCATGGCTGCATCGGTACAGGGCTTCACCCAGTCGATGTTCAATGCGTTGCTTGCGGGGCTGATCTCGCCAATGGTCGCCGGCACGCAGTTGTCCCTTGCGGTCACCGCCGGTGTCGCGATGGTGCTGGGCGCAGCCTGCTGGCTCAACTACCTGCGCCTGACCCGGCGCCGTGCCTGTCCGCCGGCCAATCCGACCCTGGAATCGTAACGCCGGCGTGACATGCAGAGGGCGGCTCGGCACGTCGCCGGCCGGTCGAAGCCAGGAAGCTGCATGCTAGCATCCGAGGACGAATCGACCGCGGGTGCATCCGCACCGGCGGCGCACAGGATCCCATCGCGCCATGTCCCTTCCCGAATCAGAGATCTTCGCCACCCTTCGCCAGCAGCTCGCCGCGCGCATCCTGATCCTTGACGGCGCCATGGGCACGATGATCCAGCGCTACAAGCTGGGCGAGGCGGAGTACCGCGGATCCCGGTTCGCCGACTTCGCCCACGACGTGAAGGGCAACAACGAACTGCTGGTGCTGACCCAGCCGCAGGTGATCCAGGAGATCCACGAGCAGTACCTGGCGGCCGGCGCCGACCTGATCGAGACCAATACCTTCGGTGCGACCACGGTCGCCCAGGCCGACTACCACATGGAACATCTCGTCTACGAGATGAACGTGCAGGCCGCGCGGCTGGCAAAGGCCGCATGCGCGAAGTATTCGACGCCCGAGCGCCCGCGCTTCGCCGCCGGCGCATTCGGGCCCACGCCGAAGACCGCATCGATCTCGCCCGACGTCAACGACCCGGGCGCGCGCAACGTCACCTTCGACGAACTGGTCGCGTCCTACCTGCAGCAGGCGCGCGCGCTGGTGGAGGGCGGGGTCGACTTCTTCCTGGTCGAGACCATCTTCGACACGCTGAACGCGAAGGCGGCGCTGTTCGCCATCGACTCCTTCTTCGAGGAACACGGCTCGCGCCTGCCGGTGATGATCTCCGGCACGGTGACCGATGCCTCGGGCCGCATCCTGTCCGGGCAGACGGTCGAGGCGTTCTGGAATTCGGTGCGCCATGCCAACCCGATCACCATCGGCCTGAACTGCGCGCTCGGTGCGACGCTGATGCGCCCGTATGTCGAAGAGCTGTCGAAGATCTGCGACACGAACATCTGCATCTACCCGAATGCCGGCCTGCCCAACCCGATGAGCGACACCGGCTTCGACGAGACGCCGGACATCACCTCGTCGCTGGTGCGCGAGTTCGCCGTGAGCGGCTTCGTGAACATCGCCGGTGGCTGCTGCGGCACCACGCCCGACCATATCCGCGCGATCGCCGAGCAGTTGCAGGGCATCAAGCCGCGTACGATCGCGCAGCCCGACCACAAGATGCGCCTGTCCGGCCTCGAGGCGTTCAACATCGACGGGTCGTCGCTGTTCGTCAATGTCGGGGAGCGCACCAACGTCACCGGCTCGAAGGCGTTCGCGCGGCTGATCCTGAACGAGCAGTACGACGAGGCGCTCGCGGTCGCGCGCCAGCAGGTCGAGAACGGCGCGCAGGTGATCGACATCAACATGGACGAGGCGATGCTCGATTCGAAGGCGGCGATGGTCCGCTTCCTGAATCTCGTCGCCTCCGAGCCTGACATCTCGCGCGTGCCACTGATGATCGATTCCTCGAAGTGGGAGGTGATCGAGGCGGGCCTGAAGTGCGTGCAGGGCAAGGCGATCGTCAACTCGATCAGCATGAAGGAAGGCGAGGCCGAGTTCCTGCGCCAGGCGAAGCTGTGCCGGCGCTATGGCGCGGCGGTGATCGTGATGGCCTTCGACGAGCAGGGCCAGGCCGACACCTACCAGCGCAAGATCGAGATCTGCGAACGCGCCTACCGGTTGCTGGTCGACCAGGTTGGCTTCCCGCCTGAAGACATCGTGTTTGACCCGAACATCTTCGCCATCGCCACCGGCATCGAAGAACACAACAACTACGGCGTCGACTTCATCGAGGCGACGAAGTGGATCACCGAAAACCTGCCCTACGCGAAGGTGAGCGGTGGCGTGTCCAACGTGAGCTTCAGCTTCCGTGGCAACGATCCGGCCCGTGAGGCGATCCACACGGTGTTCCTGTACCACGCGATCCGCAACGGCATGACCATGGGCATCGTCAACGCCGGCATGGTCGGTGTGTATGACGACCTCGCGCCCGAGTTGCGCGAACGCGTCGAAGACGTGGTGCTCAACCGGCGCGCCGATTCCACCGAGCGGATGATCGAGATCGCCGGCACGTTGAAGGCGGGCGGTGCGAAGCAGGAGCAGAGCCTGGCCTGGCGCGAGCAGGATGTCGATGCGCGCCTGGCGCATGCAATGGTCCACGGCATCACCCAGTGGATCGTCGAGGACACGGAAGAGGCGCGCGCGCGCCTGGCCGCGAACGGTGGCCGCCCGATCGAGGTCATCGAGGGGCCGCTGATGAATGGCATGAACGTCGTCGGCGACCTGTTCGGCGCCGGCAAGATGTTCCTGCCGCAGGTGGTGAAGTCGGCGCGCGTGATGAAGCAGGCGGTGGCGCACCTGGTGCCCTTCATCGAGGCCGAGAAGGCGCTGTCGGGCGATACCAAGGCCAAGGGCAAGATCCTGATCGCCACCGTGAAGGGCGACGTGCACGACATTGGCAAGAACATCGTGTCGGTGGTGCTCCAGTGCAACAACTACGAGGTGGTGAACATGGGCGTGATGGTTCCCGCCCAGCAGATCCTCGACAAGGCGCGCGAAGAGAAGTGCGACATCATCGGCCTGTCGGGCCTGATCACGCCTTCACTGGAAGAGATGGGCCATGTCGCGCGCGAGATGGAGCGGCAGGGCTTCACCCAGCCGCTGCTGATCGGCGGTGCGACCACCTCGCGCACGCATACCGCGGTGAAGATCGCCCCCGGCTACACGCGTGGCCCGACCGTCTGGGTACCGGATGCCTCGCGCAGCGTGGCGGTCTGTACCAACCTCCTGTCCGAGGACGAGACCGTGCGCCGCAGGTACCTCGACGAGCTCGAGCAGGACTACACCAAGGTGCGCGAGCAGCATGCCAACAAGCGCGGCCCGGAACTGATCCCGCTGTCGCGGGCGCGCGCGAACCTGCAACCGCTCGCCTGGTCCTCGTACGTGCCGGCGAAGCCCGGCTTCACCGGTGTCCGCCAGCTCAAGAACTACGACCTCGCCGAGATCGCGCAATACATCGACTGGGGTCCGTTCTTCCAGACCTGGGACCTCGCCGGCCCGTATCCGAAGATCCTCGACGATGACGTGGTGGGTGAGGCCGCGCGCAACGTGTTCCGCGACGGCCAGGCGATGCTGAAGAAGGTGGTCGAAGGCCGCTGGCTCACCGCCAACGCCGTGTTCGCGCTGTACCCGGCCAACTCGGTCGGCGACGACGTCGAGATCTATGCCGACGAGAAGCGCGATCGCGTGCTCATGACGTGGCACAACCTGCGCCAGCAGAACCAGAAGCCCGACGGCCGGGCGAACCAGTGCCTGTCCGACTTCATTGCACCGAAAGCGAGCGGCATCGCCGACTACATCGGGGCGTTCGCGGTCACCGCGGGCATCGGCATCGAGAAGCATCTCGATGCGTTCGAGCGTGCCAACGACGACTACGGTTCGATCATGCTGAAGGCGATCGCCGACCGCATGGCCGAGGCGTTCACCGAGATGCTGCACAAGCGGATACGCAAGGACTTCTGGGGCTATGCGAAGGACGAGACGCTCGACAACGTGCAGCTGATCTCCGAGAAGTACCGCGGCATCCGCCCGGCGCCGGGCTATCCCGCCTGCCCGGACCACACCGAGAAGCCGGCGCTGTTCGACCTGCTCGGTGCGCCCGAGGTCGGCATCACGCTGACCGAGAGCCACGCGATGATGCCGGCTTCATCGGTGTCGGGTTTCTACCTGGCGCATCCCGATGCGCAGTACTTCGCGGTGGGCAAGATCAACCGCGACCAGGTCGAGGACTATGCAAAGCGCAAGGCGCTGTCGTTGCAGGAATGCGAGCGCTGGCTGGCACCGAACCTCGGCTACGAGCCGAACCTGGTGAAGGCTGCGTAGAAGCAGGAAAAGCCAGGCCTCCGACCGGAGGCCTGGCTGCTGCCGGATTGCGCCACGGCGTCCGGCGGCGTCTGGCAGCGTCTGGCAGTGTTCGGCTTCGTTCGTCTTAGTTACATCGCAGCCGGTGCAGCGGGCGCCGCAGGTTGCGCCGGGCTCGGCACCGGGGTGGCCTGGCCACCACCGTGCTGCCCGTGGCCACGGCCGCCGCGATGGCTACCGCGCTCGCCTGCACGCAGGCCACCGCGTTCGCCGCGCGGCTGCATCACCGGCAGGGTTACGCCACGATCCTTCGCGCGCTGCTCGATCTCGGTACGGCGTGCCGCCATCAGCTGCGGGCGCTGCTCCGGCGTGGCGCTGCGCATCGATTCGCGGAAGGCGGTGCGCTCTTCGGGCGTGGTCAGCTTGTCCATCGCTGCGCGCCGCGCCTGGCGGTCGGCCTGGCTCATCGCGTCACCGCCCTTGCGGCCAGCGTGCTTTCCATGGTGTCCGTGGTGGCCTTCACCGCGTGACATGCCGTGATGGCGGCCGTGTTGGCCCCGGGAGCCCTGGGAGGCGGACGGGGTCGTGATCGAAGGGTCGTCTTGTGAACCGGGGAACGGCGAGACTGGCTGCGCGAGGGCGAACGGCGATGCGAGCGCGAGCCCGAGCCCGAGCCCGGTTGCGGCAAGCCGCGATTTCAGGGTGCTCTTCATTGCGGAATCTCCTGTGGGATTGGATGCCGGGAGAGTCCCGGTCCGACGCCCTGCCGGCCGCTTTCGTTGGCGTCTGCAGCAGGTTGTACGGGTCCCATTGGAGCACCACGATGTAAGGGAATGATTTCCGCGAGGTGGTCAGGTGTTTCGATTTGTAGCGGCGGCGCCTGCCCCGCGCAGCCGCTGCTGCGCCGGTTGCAGGACTCGCTCGGCGAGTGCCGGTCAGTCGGCCGGGGCCCCTGCCCGGTCAGCGGCAGCGTCATCGACCCGGTCATCGGAGTCCCGGCCGTCGGCATCCGGGGTGGGTGGCTCGGCCGGCGGCGACGCCAGCATCGAGGCACGCGACGCCGGGGTCTCGAGGCTGATCCGGCCGAGCGCGCCGCTGCGGTAGTCGTTGAGCAGCGCGAGCGCGGCCTTCTCCCGGTCGGGTACGCCACCCTTCAGCACGAAGCCGCGCCGCTGCGCGATGGCATCGATGAGGTCGGGGCCATCCATGCCGGTGGGGTCGACTCGATAGCGTGCGCACAGCAGCGCCGGATAGCGTGCGATGAGGGTCTCGCCGAGGAAGTTGGCAACCTCCTCGTCGATGTAGGCATTGACGCCGACGGCATGGCTCGCCGCCAGCATCAGTGCGTCGGTCGGGTGCTCGATGCGCGGCCAGAGCAGGCCCGGCGTGTCGAACAACACCAGCTGGTCGGTGACATCGATGCGCTGCTGGCTCTTGGTCACCGCCGGCTCGTCGCCCACATTGGCCACGCGGCGCTTCGCCAGCGCATTGATCAGGGTCGACTTGCCGACGTTCGGGATGCCCATCACCATCAGGCGCAGCGGCTTGAGTGGATTGTCCCGGTGCGGTGCCAGCGCCTGGGCGAGCTTCGGGATACGCGCCACGTCGGAGGCCTTGCGGCAGGTCAGGGCTACCGCCTGCACCTTGTCGCCCTTCTCGGCGCTGTCGACCCATGCACGCATCCAGGCGGCGGTAGCCTGCGGGTCGGCGAGGTCTGCCTTGTTCAGCACCTTCAGGCATGGCCGCTGCCGGTGCCGGCGCAGCGTGTCGATCATCGGATTGCTGCTCGCGCCCGGCAGCCGCGCATCGACCACCTCGACCACGAGGTCGACCTTCGCCAGCGTCTCGGCCGCTTTCTTGCGCGCGCTGGCCATATGGCCGGGAAACCATCCGATCGACATCTCTGTGCCTGCTTTCCATATGGGACGCGGTGAAGGGCGGCGCCCGTGCTCCGGGCCCCGATGGTAGCGCCCGACGGTAGCACTGCACGCCGCCCTGCCGTGGATCGTGACCGTGTCACCGGCAATGCGTCGATCTTTGAGTATCATCGCGCCCTGCCGTCTGCCGACTGCCGATCGACACCGGCGGGCGCCTGGATGTCCAGTATCGGTCAAATGGAGTGCCTGCACGCATGAAGTCGGTCGAACTGATGGTCGAACGCATCATCCTCGCCAGCCGCTGGATCCTGGTGGTGTTCCTGCTCGGACTGGCGGGTGCGCTGGCCGTGTATGCGGTGTCCTTCCTGTACAAGTTCGCGAAGGTCGCCGAGGGCATGTTCACGCTCAGCGACAGCGACATGATCCTGGCCATGCTCGCGCTGATCGACTCGGCGCTGGTGGCCAGCCTGATGGTGATGGTGATGATTTCCAGCTACGAGAACTTCGTGAGCCGTTTCGACCACGGAGGCGAGGACGTGTCTTTCCTGGGCAAGCTCAATGCGGGCAGCCTGAAGATCAAGGTCGCCTCGTCGATCGTCGCAATCTCGTCGATCCACCTGCTGCAGATCTTCCTGAATGCGCCGCATTACGACAACGAGAAGATAATGTGGGCGACGATCGTGCATCTCGCGTTCGTCGTCTCGGCGCTGATCCTCGGCTACCTCGAGCAGATCATGTCGAAGCTGAAGTAGCAGGTTTCCACAGCAGACCCGCCGCCCCGCAGGGCCCGGCAGGCAACGTCAGTGCTCCAGGGAGGACACACCATGCACACTCGTCCGTTGAAATCGATCGCCAGCGCGGGCTGCGCGTCACTCGTGCTCCTGGCCGCC
>CAMDXD010000014.1 GCA_945877995.1 Bordetella parapertussis | reverse complement strand
GACGCGAAAGAGGCCGAGCGCATCGGGCTGATCAACTATGCCGTGCCGCGCGAGGCGCTCGACGCGAAGGTTGATGCGTTCGCGGACAAGCTTGCCAACGGTGCCGCCAAGGCGATCAAGTGGACCAAGACCAGCATGAACATGCCACTTCGCCAGCTCGCGCATTCGATGATGGATGCCTCCCTGGCCTACGAGGCGCTGACCAACATCGGGCGCGACCACCAGGAAGCGGTCACGGCTTTCCAGGAGAAGCGCAAACCCCGTTTCATCGGCCGCTAGCGAGACGACAGGACCAGGATGAAGAAAGCGCTATCGCATCTGCGTGTGCTGGACATGAGCCGCGTACTGGCGGGTCCGTTCCTGGGCCAGAACCTCGCTGATTTCGGCGCCGACGTGATCAAGGTCGAGCGCCCCGGGCATGGGGACGAGACTCGCACCTTTCCCCCGTACCTGAGCGGCGCCGACGGCGAGCAGACACCCGACTCGGCGTATTTCATGTCCATCAACCGGGGCAAGCGCTCGGTCACCATCGACATCTCGACGCCGCAGGGCCAGGCACTCATCCGGAGCCTCGTGGCGAAGTCGGACGTGCTGATCGAGAATTACAAGGCCGGCGACCTGAAGCGCTACGGGCTCGACTATGAAGAGATGCGCAAGGTCAACCCGGGCCTCGTCTACTGCTCGATCACAGGCTTCGGCCAGACGGGCCCCTACCGCAGCCGACCCGGTTACGACTACATCTTCCAGGCCATGAGCGGCCTGATGAGCATCACCGGGGGCCCTGATCATCTTGAAGGCGGGGGCCCCGCCAAGGTGGGGCTGGCCATCTGCGACGTCATCACCGGCATCTACTCCAGCTTCGCCGTCATGACGGCGCTGGCCCATCGCGAACAGACCGGCGAGGGGCAGCATATCGACATGTCCCTCCTGGACACGACGATCGCCACCCTCTCGCACATCAACATGAATTACCTGGTCGGCGGAATCGTTCCGAAGCGGATGGGCACCGGCCATCCGAGCATCGTTCCTTACCAGATGTTCCAGGCGCTCGACGGACCCATCGTGGTCGCAGTCGGCAACAACAGCCAGTTCGTCAAGCTGTGCGCGCTTCTCGGCCTTCATGAACTTTCGGTCGATCCGCGGTTCCTCACCAACCCCCTGCGGGTCGCACGCAGGGAATACTTGGTGCCACTGCTCGAGGAGGCGTTCGCCGTCGATACGATGGAGGCCTGGGTACAGAAACTTACCGGGGCCGGCGTGCCCTGCGGTCCTCTGTACGACATCCCGCAGGTGTTCAAGGACCCCCACGTCAAGGCGCGAGGCGTCCGCGTCGAGATGCCGCACCCCCGAGGCGACTCCGTGTCGATATTGGCCAATCCGGCACGCCTGTCGCTGACGCCGCCTGCCTACGAGCGGGTCGCGCCATTGCTGGGCGAACATACGCAGGAAGTGCTGCGGCAGGTCCTCGGCCTCTCCGATCTTGCGATCGAGCAACTCGCCGCCGAGGGCGTGATCTGATGCCGGAACCGGATGTCATGAGGATACGCGCTTGAAGATCACGGATGCTCAAGTCCACATCTGGGGCCCTGATACTGCTGACCGTCCGTGGCCCAAGCGGACCGCAGCGCAGCGCCCGGTTCCGCTCGCAACCGATGAGCTTCTGCGGGAAATGGATGCGGCCGGCGTGGAACGCGCAATCCTGGTTCCGCCTTCATGGGAAGGTGATCGCAATGATCTTGCGATCGAGGGGTTTCTCCAGCACCCCGAACGATTTCGAATCATGGGTCGGTTCGACACTGACGCGCCCGGCGCGCGCAAGGCGTTGGAAACCTGGACCGACCAACCAGGGATGCTCGGCGTGAGGTTCATCTTCAGTAATCCGCTGCTTCAGGAACCCCTTCTTGCCGGACGAATGGACTGGTTCTGGGGTGACGCTGAGCGGATGGGGGTGCCAGTGATGGCCCTTTTTCCCTTTCACCTGATGCATTGCGCAGACCGGATCGCCGAACGACATCCAGGGTTGAAGCTGGTGCTGGATCACATGGGGCTCACAGGGGACGGCAAGGATACACACGCATTCGAAGGTTTCGAGAAGCTGCTGCTTCTTGCACGTCATCCCAACGTGGCGGTAAAAGCCAGCGCGCTTCCCGTGTTCACGAGCGACCCCTATCCGTACCGGAACACGCATAAATACATCGAGCGAACCTGCGAAGCCTTCGGGCCCAGACGGATGTTCTGGGGATCGGATCTCTCGAGACTACCGTGCACATACCGTCAATGCATTACCTTGTTCACCGAGGAGCTCGAATGGCTTTCAAAGGAAGATCTGCAATGGATCATGGGTCGCGGTCTGAATGAATACCTGGGTTGGCATGAACCTTCAACAGGACACTCACCATGAGCGATGACTTGATACTGCTGGTCCCGGAAGCGCCTGCGGCCGAGCCAGACGCTGCAGATTTCGGGCAGCGCAAAGCCAGTCTCGATGCCTTGCGGCTCGGACTCCTCGATAACAGCAAGGCAAATGCCGATCATCTGCTGCGCATGCTGGTAGACCATGTCTCCGTGAGCATGCGGGTCGTATCGGTGGTTACCCTCCGGAAGGGGAGTGTCGCCCTTCCCGCGTCGGAGTCAGTCCTCGACCAGTTGGCACGCGATTCGGATCTGGTCATCAGCGCCATGGCTGATTGAGGCTCATGCACGTCATGGAGTGTCCGTGACATGTGTGAAATGCGGAAGCGCGGCGTTTCAGCGGCCGTGATCTGCTCGGAACCCTTCGTGAAGCTGGCCAGGGCCCAGGCAAGGGTGTTCGGGGTACCCGATCTCGCGTTGATCGTTATCCCTCACCCGCTCGGGGGGTTGAACATGGAGGCGGTAGGAAGTCGAGCCGACATGGCCAATCCGCAATTGCAGGCGTTGATCGTGCAGATTGCCCGATGAGCTCACTGGAGAAGTGGATTCAACAACCCGCTTCGACGGTTCCTTGCGAGAACGATCTGAAGAAGGTCAACAGGTTGTTCCAGGATCGGGGGTGGAGTGACGGGCTGCCCATCATCCCTCCGACCCTCGAGCGAACTCGTGAGATGCTGGCCTATTGCGACCGTCCCTGGGACATTCCCATCGGAAAGGTTGCGCCAAGATATGGCGAAGCCACGCCGATTCGGCTTGCCGTGAATGCAGTCATGGCGGGGTGCGAGCCGGAATACTTTCCAGTGCTGATGGCTGCGGTCGAAGCCATGTGCGATCCCGCTTTCAACCTCTATGCGCTTCAGGCAACGACACATCCCTGCGCGCCCCTGTTGATGGTGAATGGACCTATCGCGCGGGAACTGGAGATCAACGCGGGAGTCAACGCGTTTGGCCAGGGAAGGCCGTCGAATGCCACCATCGGGCGTGCCGTCCGGCTGATGTTGATGAATATCGGGGGCGGGTACCCCGGTACCGGCGACATGGCCACCCTGGGAGCACCTTCCAAGTTCAGCTTTTGCGTGGCAGAGAACGAAGCGGAAAGCCCCTGGCCCTCGCTGAGCGTGGAGAGGGGCTTTGATGAAGGTATCAGTACCGTGACGCTTGTCGGCGCCGAGCCACCGCACAATGTCAACGACCATGCCAGCAGCAGCGGCCTCGGCATACTGAAGATGATCGCTGGAACGATGAGGACAACCGGCAACAACGACATCTACAACTATCAGGAAGGTACCTATCCGCAGCCTCTTGTCGTCTTCGGGCCGGAGCACGCGAAAACCGTGTCCGATGACGGATACGGAAAAGAAGCGATACGGGAATACCTGTTCGAGCATGCCCGCGTACCGCTGGGCGACTTCTCACGAGAGAATATCGACAACCGGTTCAGCCGCAAGTATGGTGACGACGCGCCGGCAGACCTGCTGATCCCCATCTTAAAGCGCCCGCAAGATCTGTTGATCGCAGTCGTGGGCGGGCCCGGCAAGCATTCAGCTGTCTTTCCGACATTTGGTGCGACCCAGGCGATCACCCGTGCGATATCACACGGGGACGGGCGCCCGGCACGATCGATCGCTGATTTGAAGGCTCGCTGATAACTGGAACCAGACCAGAACCATGGCAAGGAGGAGCACATGAAACTGCTCAGAAAAGTCCTCACGCTTGCATTCACGGGGCTCGTTGCATTGCCGGCACTTGGGCAGAACGCTGGCAAGGACTATCCGGTCAAGTCTGTCCGCTGGATAGTGACTTTTCCGCCAGGTGCGTCCAACGATATCGTGGCTCGATTGATGGCCGGAAAGTTGTCGGAAATGCTGGGGCAGCAGTTCGTCGTCGATAATCGTGGCGGTGCTGGCGGTCTGATCGGAGCCGAGATCGTGTCGGTTGCCCAACCCGACGGACATACGCTGCTTTTCGCCAACCCGGCACCGATGATCAACGCGCCATTGATGGCGCAGAATGCTCCGTACAGCCTCAGTCATTTCGCGCCTGTTGCCTACTTCGGATTCACCCCCCTGATTGTTGCCGCGCATCCATCTTTCCCGGCAAAAACGCCGAAGGAGCTGCTGGAGACGCTGAAGGCGAACCCGGGCAAGTACACCTGGGGGTCGTCCGGAAATGGAAGCAGTCTTCACATCGGACTGGCGCTGTTCCAGCGGGCAACGGGCTTGAATGTCGTCCACGTCCCTTACAAGGGAACTGCTCCCGCGCTTGCGGATCTGGTTGGCGGCCAGATTCAGCTGATGTACACCACGAAGGTGTCTTCGGAAGGGCAGGTGAGGGCTGGGCGAATCAGGATTCTGGGTGTCGCAAGTGCAAAGCGCAGTGAGGCCCTGCCCGAGGTTCCGACACTTGCCGAATTCGGCATCAAGGATGCGGAAGCCGTTACGTGGTTCGGCATGGCGGTCCCAGCCAGGACGCCGCGCCCGATCATCGACAAGCTGAATGACGCCTCCAACAGGATTCTCGCGATGCCGGATGTGCGGAAGCGTCTCGAAGAGAACGACGTGGAAATCCAGGGTGGGACGCCGGAAGAATTCGGGCGTTTCATGAAGAGGGAAGCCGAACGCCTCATGCAGCTCATGAAAGCAGGCATCGTCGGCAAGCTCTGACAGGAAGGCTGCGAGCCGATGACGGATCAGTCGGCTATCCCTGCGGTATCGATGACGCTCAGCGCAGCAGTCCGCCGATGCGCGGATGCGGACCTCGCGCAGCCGCCCCTGTCTGATACGCCGGGCGATCCCCACTGAACTGCAACCGATGCATGATGCGTCTCGCATTCGGATCGAACCCGTTGCGCCGGTGCATCACGCAACGGTTGTCCCAGATCAGCACGTCGCCCAGTTGCCAGCGATGGCACCAGGTGAAACGCTCGTCGGTCGCGTGCGTCCAAAGCGCATCGACGAGGGCGTCTGATTCTTCGCGCGCGAGCCCGCGTACGTATGCGTTCGGCCGCCGGCCGAGGTACAGCGCGTCATACCCCGTCTCTGGATGAGTGCGCACGACCGGATGCCACGGACCGGGCGCGCTGACCGGGTCGGTGACGTGGCTGAAGCCCCGGCGCAGCACGCCGGCGCTGTTGTAGGTCATGTCGTGCTTGATCTCCAGGCCGGCCACGCGCGCCTTCAGTTCCGCCGGAAGCGTCTGCCAGGCGAGGTACATGCTGGCGAAGCAGGTCTCGCCGCCCGAGTTGGGCAGCTCCACTGCGTGCAGCAGGCTGTAACTGAGCGGGGTCTCTCGATATGAATTGTCGGAGTGCCAGACCACTTCGGCGTCGCCGAGCACGCCGATCGGCTGCCCGTCGCGCTTCACGTTGGAGACGATGAGCACCTCCGGGTGCGCTCGCTCGCGCTGCCCGTCGACATAGGCGAGCGGCGAGACGTCCAGTTCGCCGATGCGTCGGCCGAAGGCGATCAACTGCGGATCGGTGAGCGACTGCCCGGGGATCAGCAGTACCGAATGGTCCAGCAGCGCGGCACGGATCGCGTCGATGCCCGCGTCGTCGATCTGGTCGAGGCACAGCCCGTCGATGCGTGCGCCCAGTGCCGGCGCGAGCGGCGTGGTCCTGTGCGGGGCGGGCGACTGGATGTTGGCGGTGGTGGACACAGTGGCCTCCGGATGTGTGGGGCGCGCGCCGGGTCTCAGAGACCCAGCCGCTTCTTCAGGGCATCGATCTCCTGCCGGTCCTGCGCGATCTGCGTGCGGAACTGCTCCGGACCCTGGAAGCCGTCGAGCTGCGACTCCTGGCGCAGGTAAGCCCGCCACTCCGGCCCCTGCTGTACGCGCTGGACCGCAGCGGCGAGGCGCTCGACGATCGGCGCCGGTGTGCCGGCGCGCGCGATCAGCCCGCGCCACTGGAAACGCACCACGTCCCAGCCGCGTTCGCGATAGGTCGGCACATCGGGGAAGTCCTCCAGGCGCTGCTGCGCCGAAACGGCGAGCACGCGCACCTTGCCGGCAGCGACGAAGGCCTTCACGTTGCCGGGGTTGGTCGCGACCGCCTCGACCTGGCCGCCTGCGATGGCGGTGAGCGCCGGTCCGCCGCCCGGGTACGGGATCCAGGTAGTGCGGATCTTCGCCCGCTCGCAGAACAGCTCCCAGGCCACGCGGTGCGAGCTCATTGCGAACGGGCCGCCGACCGAGAGGAATTCGGGCTTGTGTTGGGCGAAGGCGACGAACTCGTCGATGCTGCGGAACGGCGTGGAGCTGTGCACGACCAGCACGTAGGGGTCGAGCTGCGAGCGCGCGATCGGCATCAGGTCTTCCGGCCTGAACGTGGCGGCGGGCTCGCCGAACAGCGTCGCCAGCGTGGTGGTCGCTGCGCCGATCGTGTAGCCGTTCGGCGGCGCCTTCACCAGCGTGTTCATCATGATCAGCCCGCTCGCGCCGACGCGGTTCTCGACGATGAGCGACTGGCCCAGTTCAGCGGCGAGCAGCTTCGCCATCATGCGCGCGTAGACGTCCACCGGCGACCCGGGCGCCGACCAGCACAGCAGCGTGATCGGTCGATTCGGCCAGGGTTGCTGCGCGATCGCCGCGGGCGCGATCGAGCCGGCGGCGATCGCGCCGAGCAGTCTGCGGCGTGTGCGCGCGCCGGGCACGGTGGCCGCCGAGGTGGCCGGTTCCCACTCAGGGTAAAGCTCGAGGCGGTCCATCGTTTTCCTCCTTGCGCGGCTGTCGCTGCAGCGCGTCGCCGGCCATCGTGACGTGGCTTACTGTCGGTCTTCAATAATCGCATGGGCAACGGGAAACTCAAACCTTTTTACCCACCCAGTCCTTCACCCCTCGGCACCGCGGGCGATAATCGCTGCATGACGCCTGATGAAAATGCGGCCCCGACGTCCGACGCCCCATCCGACGTCTCGGCATTCGCCAACCGCCTCCGCAAGAACCTCGCGCACTGGCACAAGTGGGCGCGCCGCCGCGGCATCACATGCTTTCGGATCTACGGCCGTGACGTGCCGCAGTTTCCCTTCGCCATCGACTGGTTCGAGACGGTTTCACCCCGCGCCGAAACGCACCTTCATGTCCAGGAGATCGATACCGGCTGGCGGCGCAGCGATGCGGATTACACCGCATGGCTGGTCGCGGTGTGCGACAGCATCTGCGAAGTGTGCGGGGTGCCACCGGCACGACTGCACCTGAAGCGCCGCGAGCGCCAGCGCGGCACGTCGCAGTACGAGAAGCTCGATGACGAAGCGGCCGAAGTCTTCGTCGTCGAGGAGGCCGACCTCCGGTTCGAGGTCAACTTCGACGCCTACCTCGATACCGGGCTGTTCCTCGACCACCAGCCGATGCGCGCCATGGTGGCCGAGCGCATTGCCGCGCGAACGCAGCGCGGTGCGGGCACGCGCTTCCTGAACCTGTTCGCCTATACCGGCAGCTTCACCGTGCATGCCGCACGGGCAGGCTCTGAACATTCGACCACGGTGGATCTGTCCAACACCTACCAGGCATGGACCGCGCGCAACCTTGCGCTCAACGGCATCGACGCCCGCCGGCATCGGCTGGTGAGCGCGGACGCTCTGGCGTGGCTGGATGCGGCGGTAGCCACGCGTGAACTCTTCGACGTGATCGTGCTGAACCCGCCATCGTTCTCGAATTCGAAGAAGATGCAGGGCGTGCTGGACGTGCAGCGTGACCATGCGCGGCTGGTGAGCCAGTGCCATGCATTGCTGGCCGACGGCGGTGAGTTGTTCTTCTCCACCAACCTGCGTTCATTCAGGATCGACGCGCAACTGGTGCAGCAATGCGCGCTGCGCGAGATGACCCGCAAGAGCGTGCCGGAGGATTTTCGCCGACCGACCGGTGCGGATCTGCATCAGGCCTGGCAGGCGGAACGGCGGGGCGCATGAGCGCGGGCATCCGCAGCGCCTGGGTACCACGCCGCTTCGTCAGACTGGCACATGAACGCGCCTCTGCGCGCCGCCCTTGGAACTGATCCTCGTCCTCGCCACCGGCCTGGTGGCGGGGACGATCAGCGGCATCCTCGGCACGGGCGCCTCGCTGATCCTGATGCCGATACTGGTGGTCGCGTTCGGGCCGCAGCAGGCGGTGCCGATCATGGCGATTGCTGCGGTGCTGGGCAACGTCGGCAAGGTGCTCGCATGGTGGCGTGCCGTCGACTGGCGCGCCTGCGGTGCCTACAGCGCGACCGCGATGCCGTGCGCGGTCCTGGGCGTGCGGACGCTGCTTGCGGTGCCGCCCCGGGCGATCGAGATCGGGCTGGGTGCATTCTTCATCGCGATGGTGCCGGCGCGGCGCTGGCTCAATCGGCGGCGTCTGCGCCTGTCGTATCGCGACCTCGCGCTGGTCGGCGCACCGGTGGGCTTCCTCACCGGCATCGTGGTGTCGACCGGGCCGATCCAGGTTCCGATCTTCATCGGCACCGGGCTGGAAAAAGGTGCGTTCATCGCGACCGAGGCGGCAGCATCGTTCATCATCTATCTCGCGAAGGTGCTGGCGTTCAGTGCCTCGGACGCGCTCCCCGCCGACACCCTCCTGAAGGGGCTGGCAGTCGGCAGTTCGATGATGGCCGGCGCGTTCGTGTCGCGACGTATCCTGCAGCAGGTCTCGCCGCAGGCGTTCAGGCATCTCATCGATGCGCTGATGATCGTGTCGGGGCTGTCGATGTTCTGGGTCGCGTTCCGCTAGCGCCCGATGATGGACAGCGTCGCGTGAGGACGCCTAGAATATTCGCACGTGCGGGAAGCTCACGCAGTCGGTACCTTCGCAGGGAGTACATCCAATGCAGGTCGTTCCGATCGAGACGCGGGAACTCACCACAAGCGCCACGCAACTGCGTCAGGGCGTGATCAAGGCCTACCGGCTGATCGAGGGTGAGCCGGGCCTCGGAAACTTTGCGCTGCGCCTGGTCAATATCGCCGGCGACTTCCTCTCGCCGCGCCACCGGCACAACTTCGACCAGTTCCGGATGCAGCTCGAAGGAACCTACGACTACGCCGCGGACGGCAAGTTCACGCCGGGCGCGGTGGGCTACTTCCCGGAAGGCGTCTACTACGGGCCGCAGACCTCCAGCGGCGACACGTGGAACCTCCTGCTTCAGTTCGCGGGTGCGAGCCGCTCCGGCTATACCTCGGAAGAAGAGGGCAACCGCGCGGCCGATGAACTCAAGACCCGTGGAACGTTCGAGAAGGGCGTCTACACGACCTACCGCGACGACGGCAAGAAGGTGAACAAGGACGCCTACGAGGCGGTCTGGGAGCATGTGCACGGGCGCAAGCTCGAGTATCCGAAGCCGCGCTACGAGAAGCCGGTGTTCCTGCATGCGGACCACTTCGACTGGCGGCCGGCGCCAGGCGTGTCCGGCGTCGCACACAAGCCGCTCGGCTCATTCACGGAATGCGAGGCATCGGCCGCACTGTACCGCGTCGACCCGGGCACCTCGCTGCCGCTGTCGGGCCGCGCGTTGTACTTCGTGCTGCGCGGCAGCGGGTCGATCAGCGGCAGCGCGGTCGCGCGCCACACGTCCTGCTACCTGCTGGCCAGCGAGACCGCTGCGCTCCATGCGTCCGAGGAACTCGAGCTGGTACGGCTCGGGCTGCCGAAGATCGAAGGCGCGTGACGCACGGCGGTCGCCGCGACGCGGTCGCCCGGCTGGCACTGGCTGCAGGCGGCCTGGCTGGCCTGCCGTTGCGCGCGCGCGCGCAGGCACCGGGCGGGGCGTTCCCGTCGCGGCCCGTGCGCCTGGTGTCCTCGGGCGTCGTGGGCGGGCTGACCGACAGCGTCGCGCGCATCGCGGCGGAGCGGATGGCAACCAGCCCGGGCATGCGCGGGCAGCCGGTGATCGTGGACAACCGGCCGGGCGCCGGCGGCATCATCAGCATGATGGTCGTCGCGAAGAGCACGCCGGACGGATACTCGATCAAGATCGCCGACATCGGGTCCACGTCCATCATCCCGGCGCTGCATCGCAAGCCACAGTACGTCACGCTGCGCGACTTCGAACCGGTGACGCTGATCGGCACGACGCCGCTGTTCCTGGCGGTCAGTGCGTCACTCGGCGTGTCGACCTTCGCCGAACTGGTGTCGCTGGCGAAGGCGAAGCCTGGCGCGTTGTCCTATGGATCATCAGGCGTGGGCAGCATCCACCACCTGGTCACCGAGGCGATGAAGCAGCAACTGGGGATCGACCTGGTGCATGTCGCCTACAAGGGCAGCAGCCAGTCGACGCCGGCGCTGCTCAACGGCGAGGTGCAGGTGCTGTTCAGCACCATCGCGCAGGTGGCCGGGCATGTCGGCGCGGGCAAGGTCCGGCTGGTCGCGGTGGCCAGCCCGGAGCGCTCGCACCAGGCGCGCGCGGTGCCCACGCTGGCCGAGCTCGGCTACAAGGAACTCACGTTCGTGCCGTCGGTCGGCGCACTCGCACCTGCGGGCACGCCTGCACCAGTCGTACGCGCGCTCGCCGACGAGATGCGCAAGGCACTCACGCATCCGGATTCGCTGCAGCGCTACGAGCGGATCGGCATCGACGTGGTCGCATCGACACCCGAGGCCTATGCCGCGATCCTGAAGTCGGACGTGGTTGCATACACCCGGGCCGTGAAAGCTTCGGGCGCCTCCGTGGATTGACCTGGATCTCGGCTGACGATGATAGTGCGATCGACAGCCAGAAAGACCACACAGATGAACCTGCGCCGAACCTTCCTGCTCACGGCCTCGCATTCAGTCGTGGCTGCCGCGGGCTTCGCCGCCGGCATCTATGCGCTGCCCATCCTCATCGCGCCGGTAGGTCCCTCGCCAGAGGACATCAAGGCGGCAAGCACCGGGGCAATGTTCACCGGCCAGTTCATCACCGCTGCAAAAGACCGGTGAGCGGGTTCCGCATAAGCAACGATCCGAACGACCTCGACGTCGAGGCCATCCACCGCTTCCTGTCCGAGGAATCGCACTGGGCGCGCGGCATATCGATCGACCTGGTCCGCAGGAGCATCGAGCATTCGCTGAACTTCGGCCTTTTTTCCGGGACAGTGCAAGTCGGCTATGCACGCGTCGTCACCGACCACGCCACCTTCGCCTACCTGCAGGACGTGTTCGTGCTCGAGGCGTATCGCGGCCGCGGACTCAGCCGCCAGCTCGTTGCAGCCGTGCTGGCGCACCCGGCGGTGCGCGACGTGCGGCGCTTCATGCTGGTCAGCAGCACGGCCCGCGGGCTGTACGAGAAGTTCGGCTTTGCACCGCCGAAACGGCCCGAGATCCACCTCGAGATCACCGCTGACGGCATGCCTCCCTTGCGCGCCTTATAAGGCGCGCACGTCCTGATCGTCGCAGGCGCACTCGGCTTGTTGTATGGCGGCTTCAGCTGCACGAAGGTGACCCATGGCGTGAAGCTCGGTACGACAGACGCCGTTAGTGTAACTTTCCGACCCATGACCTCTACCCCGCTTCCCCGCGTCACCATCCTCGCCACCGGCGGCACCATCGCCGGCCGCGCGGGTTCCAGCCTTTCCCATGAATACAAGGCAGGCTCGGCGACCGGTGCCGAGCTCGTCGACGCGGTGCCCGAACTGGCCCGGGTCGCGGACGTGCAGGTCGAACAGATCTGCAACATCGCCAGCTCGAACATGGTGTTCGCGGTATGGCGCGAGCTGGCCGCGCGCATCGACGCGTTGTTCGCGGGCGACCCTGGTCTTGCTGGTATCGTCATCACGCACGGCACCAACACCCTGGAAGAGACGGCCTACTTCCTGAACCTCACGGTCCGGCATGACCGGCCGGTCGTGCTGGTAGGGTCGCAGCGGCCGGCGACGGCGCTCAGTCCGGACGGGCCGCTCAACCTGGTCAACGCGGTACGTGTTGCCGGCTATCCTGGTTCAAGGCGCCGCGGCGTGCTGGTCATGCTGAACGACGAGATCAACGCTGCACGCGACGTCACCAAGACCAACACCTATCGCGTCGAGACGTTCAAGTCCGGCGACCTCGGCTTCATCGGCTATGCCGACGCGGACGCGGTGGTCTACTACCGGCAGCCGGAGAAGCGCCACACGGTCCAGTCCGAGTTCGCGACCGGGTCGATCGGCAACCTGCCGAAGGTGGAGATCGTCTTCGGTTATGTCGAATCGGACGCGCGCGTCGTCATCGAGGCGCTTCACGCGGCTGGCACGCGCGGCTTCGTCTTCACCGGGACAGGCGCAGGCTTGCTATCGGACGTGGAGAAAGCGGTCGTGAAGGATCTGCAGGCGCGCGCGCCCGGTACCGTGTTCGTGCGCTCGAACCGCCTCGGCAACGGCCGCGTGCTGGCGCACAAGGAGCACGACGACCTCGGCATCCTACCGGCGGACAACCTGAACCCGCAGAAGGCGCGCATCCTTCTGATGCTGGCACTGGCGCACACGACCGACCTCGCACAGCTGCGCCGCATCTTCGCCGAGTATTGAATGGTTCGTGACTGGCCCGACGCGGTGGCCGACCCTTCCCTGATCGAGGACGATGTACGAGCGCTGGTCCGGCCGGCGTACCGGCACCTCCACCCATCATGACCCGCGCTTCGCTGATCCCGTTCGCCTGGTTGCTGGGCGGCGTGCTGGTCGCGGTGCTCTGCATCGCGACTGCAGTATCGGTACGCTTCCTGCGCGATGTGAAGCGTGATTTCCCGACCCTGCATGCCGAGCTGGGCCGCCCGGGCCCGTTCTATTTCCTGACCCTGGGCTGGCTCACGCCGTCCAGGTTCGGCATCTGGCTGCTGACGCTTCCGGATTCGATGCATGCGTTGCCCGCACCGATGCAGCGCGAGGCTGCGCAGCTCCGCCTGCTGATGTGCTCAGCCTTTGCGCTCTGGGGCGCAGCGGTCGCGATGGTGGTCGCCAGCTGGTTCCTCTGATCCTCACTGCGCGACGAGCCCTGCCTCGCGCACCAGTCGGCCCCAGGTATCGATCTCGCGCGCGAGGTGGCCCGCGAGCACGTCCGGCGGACCGGCCAGCGGATCCATTCCCTGTCCGACGAGCCGCTCGCGGATCGCCGGCTCGTTCATCAGCGCGTTGATCTCGCCGTTCAGCCGCATCACGGCCGGCTGCGGCGTAGCCGTGGGCGCGAACACACCGAACCATCCCGCCGCCTGGAAGCCGGGTACCCCCGCCTCTGCGATGGTCGGCAGTTCAGGCATCACAGCCGAGCGTCCTGCGCCGGTCACGGCGAGCGCGCGCAGCGCACCGCTGCGGACGTAAGGCGCGAGGATCAGCACGTTGTCGAACGCGGCATGCAGGCGACCAGCGAGCAGGTCGGGCACCACCTGGCCGGTGCCCTTGTACGGCACGTAGAGGAGGTCGATGCCGGCCATCCGGTTCAGGTGTTCACCGGCAAGGCGCTGCAGCGAGCCAGGGGTGGACCCAGCGAAGTTGAGCTTGCCCGGGTTGGCGCGGGCATGGGCGATCAGGTCCGACACCGACTTCACCGGCAGCGCCGGCTGCACAACAAGCACATAGGGCGACATGCCGACCATGGCGACCGCGGCGAGATCCTTCTGCACGTTGACTGGCGCCTTCGGCATCATCGCATTGAGCGTGCCGAGCGAGCCGGCGCCCATCAGCAGCGTGTGGCCATCGGGCAGCGAGCGCACGACCATCTCGACACCGATTACGCTACTGCCGCCGGGCCGGTTGTCGACCACCACCGGTTGTCCGACCCGCTCGCCGAGACGGGTGCCGACGATGCGGGCGATCACGTCCGTGCTGCCGCCGGGGGCCACCGCGACCACCATCCGGATCGGCCGGTTCGGCCAGGGCTGGGCCAGCACGTGGCTGCAGGCCACGACGAGCATCATGAACATCAGCGCGGCGGCGCCGCGGGGGCTGCTGGGTTGCATGGCCTGCTCCTCCGTGGAATACCGACGGCCGCCCTTGTGGTCTGGCATGCTCGTCGAGGGCATTATCGGACCCGGGTGGTTGCACATCAAGCGAAGAGGGCAGGCAGATGCTCGAAGATATCCTGAACTACCGGCAGGTCGACCCGCGTCTGGCCACCTCCGGCCAACCCGACGAGCAGGAACTGGCCGGGATCGCGGCCGCGGGCTACACGACAGTGATCAACATCGCGCTGCACGACGACCCGCGCTATTCGCTCGCCGACGAGCGCGGCAGCGTCGAAGCGCTGGGCATGGGCTACGTGCACATACCGGTCCAGCTCGGTGCCCCGACGCCAGCGGACTTCGACCGCTTCGTCACGGCGATGGATGCGCATCGGGACGGGAAGCTCTGGGTGCATTGCGCAGCGAACAAGCGGGTGTCGGTGTTCCTCGGGCTCTACTGGCACCTGCATGGCGGGATGCCGCTTGAGCAGGCCTTCGCGCTGCAACAGGACATCTGGGTACCGGACGCTGCATGGTCTGCCTTCATCGCGCTCATGCTCGAGGGCAGGCAGGCCTGATCACAGCGCCAGGCAGCGAAACGCCGTACGATCATCCGATGAAATGCGTGCCGCCGCAGAGCCTTGCCGTGCTCTTGACTGTCCTGTGTACCCTGCTGCCGGGCGGGACGCTGCACGCGGCCACGCTCGTCGATCGGGCAGCCAGGGACGAGACGGTATCCGTGGCCTCGGACGATCCGGCGATGCGCAAGGCCTTCGAGACCGCGCGCGCGACGCTGGACGAATTCCTCGCGAAGCTGAAGTCGCCGGCCGCCGGTGCCGGCGCATTCGCCGTGAAGGTCGGCGTGCGCGCGGGCGGCGACGTCGAGTACCTGTGGATCGGCAAGCTGTCGATCGAGGGCGAACGCCTGAGTGGCCAGATCGACAACGAACCGCGTACCGTGAAGACGGTAAAGGCCGGCGACACGTTCACGTTCGCGAAGGCCGATATCGTCGACTGGCTCTACATCGACCGCCCCCGGCGGCGGATGCACGGCAATTTCACCGGCTGCGCGCTGATGGCACGCGAGCCGCCGAAGGAAGCGGCGGCGCTGCGCAAACAGCTGGGACTGGCCTGCAAGGGTTGAGGCTGCCTTTGGCAGGTGCAGCGGCCGAGCATGAACGGCACCCAGAGTGCGCCCACGGCGCACGTGCAATTGGGTCAGACCGGAGAGAGCACCACCGCATCCACCCTGTCCGCGCGCAGCATCCCGGCCAGTTCGCGTGCCTTCGCTTCGTACTTCGTCACTGGCGAGATCGCACCCATGAACGAGTAGTGGAACGCGGCGATCGAACCGATGACCTTGTCGCGCGCGAGTTCCTTCAACCGATCGAGCGGGAAGGCGACGTTCCAGTCCGCCTGCATGCCGGTGCGGTCGAAGTTGACCGACACATGGCTCAGCGACAGGTCGCCCGCATCGTTGTCCCCAGGAATGACGCGATAGTCCATGCCGCCTGCGCCGGCAGCGTCGGCACCCTGGCGAGGAAATGCGCGCGCTCGTAGTCGGGGAGATCGGCGAGACGGACCATCGGTTGCTCCTTGGCGGGCTGCCCTCATGATGCCTTGCACGCGGGCGGGTGCGCGCCGAGAATACTGCGAGACGAGGGAACACGATGACTGCCGCCAGATCGGACACACCGCCGAACACGCCACCGAACATGCCACCGATCACCCGCGACATCGCCCGCCTGATCAGCCGGTCGACCGCCTCCGACATACCGCCGGAGGCGTTACATCAGGCGCGGCGCTCGGTGCTGAACTGGCTGGGCGCCGCACTCGGCGGCTGCCGCGATGCTTCCGTGCTGCATGCAATGGCGATGGCCGGAGAGTTCTCGGGTCCGCCGCAGGCCACGGTGATCGGCCACGCGGCACGCATGGACAGCCTGAACGCCGCGCTGATCAACGGCATCAGCGGCAACATCCTCGACTTCGACGATACGCATGCCCATATCGTGCTGCATCCGTCGGCGTCGATCACCTGTGCGCTGTTCGCGCTGTCCGAGATCCGGCCGATCGACGGGCGCACGCTGCTGCATGCGCTGGTGCTGGGCATCGAGCTCGAGTCGCGCCTGCTCGATCCGCGCACCGCGTCCTATCGCTTCGCATGGTCGCCGACCACTTCGGTGGCCTCGCTCGGCTCGGCGGCGGCATGCGCCTTCGCGCTCGGGCTGGATGAACGGCAGGTTGCCTGGGCGCTGGGCATCGCGGCGACGCAGTCCGGCGGGCTGCGCGAGACCGGTGGCTCGATGAGCAAGGCGTTCAATGCCGGCAATGCCGCGCGCAGCGGGCTCGCCGCCGCGCTGCTGGCCGCGCGCGGCTTCACTGGCGCGACCACCGCTATCGAAGGACCGAAGGGCTTCATCGCGGCCTTCGGCGAGGCACGCGATCCGTCGTTCCTGGTCGAGTCCTGGGGTCGGGACTGGCAGATCCTGGAGAACACGTACAAGCCCTTCCCCTGTGGCATCGTCACCCATGCGGTGATTGATGGCTGCCTGCAGTTCCGGGCCGAGGGACTCGACCCCGCATGTATCCGCTCAGTGCAGCTCGCCGTGCATCCGATGGCGATGCGGCTGACCGGGCGCGAAGCGCCATCGAACGCGCTGGAAGCGAAGCTCAGCATCTTCCACGTGGCCGCCGCGGCGCTCATGCGTGGCCGGGTGGGCGTGAAGGAGTTCCATCCCGGCTGCATCGAGGACCCGGGCATCCTGCAACTGCGCGCGCGCGTCAACGCGACGGTCGACGAAGGCTTCGCGACCGACGAGGCCAAGGTGATGCTGGTGCTCGACGACGGCCGGACGCTGGTGCGCCATGTCGACCATGCGGTCGGCAGCCTGGTGCGGCCGATGAGCGATGCCGCACTCGAGGCGAAGTTCATCGACCTCTGCGACGCCGTGTTGCCGCGCCCGGCCGCCGATGCACTGGCGGCGCAGGTCTGGTCGATCGAACGACTGCAGGACGCCGCAGCCGTGATCCGCGCCAGCGCGGGCATGACCGGCACGGGGCTGCTGCAGTAGCGGCAGCGCCGCGCACAGGCGCGGGCGGTTCAGTCCGGCCGGATCCCCGCGTCGCGCACGATCTTCGCGTAGCGCGCGATGTCGTCCCGCACCACGGCAGCGAACTGCTCGGGCGTGCTGCCCACGCTTTCATTGCCCTCGGCCGCATACAACCTGCGGATGTCCTCGCGCTCGACCACGGCACGCACCGCCGTCTGCAGCTGCCCGACGATGGCCGCCGGCGTCCCTGCCGACATGAACATGCCATACCAGGCAGTGAATTCGTAGCCGGGGATGCCCGACTCGGCGATCGTCGGCAGTTCGGGCGCGGCCGCTGCACGCGTCGGGCCGGTCACCGCGAGCGCGCGCAGCTTGCCGCTACGCGCTTGCGGCAGCGATGCCGGCATGCTGCCCAGGTACATCGACACATGGCCGCCGAGCAGGTCGGCAAGTGCCGCGCTGCTGCCCTTGTACGGGACATGCACCAGCTTCATGCCGGAGCGCGACACCAGCAGCTCGGTCGCGAGGTGGGTCGAGCTGCCGGTACCCACAGACGCATAGGTGAGTTCGCCCGGTCGCGCGCGGGCGAGCGCGACGAGTTCCTTCACGTTGCGTGCCGGCAGGGACGGATGCACCACCATCACGTAGGGCGTGCGCGCGACCAGCGTCACCGGCGCAAAGTCCTTCACCGGATCGTAGGGCATCTTCGACTGCAGGCTCGGATTGATCGAGAAGGTGGAGGTCACCAGCAGCACGGTATGACCATCCGGCTTCGACTTCGCCACGATGTCGGTGCCGATGATCGTGCTCGCACCCGGCCGGTTGTCGAGCACCAGCGGCTGGCCCAGCGCGCCCTTCATCGCATCGGCGATGATGCGGATGGTGGCATCGGTGCCGCCGCCCGGTGCGAACGGGATCACCACGCGCACCGGACGCTCGGGCCATGCACGCGCGTCCGGCACTGGCGCCGTGGCCAGCACCAGGCCCAGCCCCAACCCAAGGACGGCCGCAGGACCCGCAGCGCGCGGCGTGCACATGGCCCCGCGCCCTCAGTCGGCCGTCACGTTGGCCGCACGCACGATCTCGCCCCAGCGCTTGTTGTAGCCCTGGATGAACGCCACGTATTCCTTCGGCCCGATCACGAGCGGAATGCCGCCGACGGTCTGGAAGCGTTCGACCACGTCCGGGCTGGTGATGGTGCGTGCGGTGAGCTTCGCCACGACGTCGACGATCGGCGCGGGTACGCCGGCCGGTGCCGACATGCCGTACCAGACACCGTCCTCCAGGCCCGGGAAGCCGGCTTCCGCGATGGTCGGCACGTCGGGGAACACCGAGAAGCGCTTGTCGGCCAGGGCCGCCAGCGCACGCAGCCGGCCAGTCTTGATCTGGTTGATCAGCGAAGGCAGGCCGTCCATCATCATGTGCACCTGGCCGGTCGCGAGGTCGACGACCGCCGGGCCGCTGCCCTTGTACGGCACATGGGTGAGGCTGGCGCCGGTGCGGATCTTGAACGCCTCGCCGAACAGCTGCGGTGCGCTGCCGTTGCCCGACGAGCTGAACATGTACTTGCCCGGCGCGGCGCGGGTGACCGCGACGAACTCCTTCACCGTCTTCGCCGGCACGTCGGCGTTGATCGCCATCATCGCCGGCAGCAGCGACACGCCCGAGATGTGGGTGAAGCTCTTGATCGCGTCGTAGGGCAGCTTCTTGTACAGCACCGGTGCTGCGCCGTGCGTGGTGCTCGAGCTGAGCATCAGCGTATGGCCGTCGGGCGTGGCCTTGGTCACGTACTCGGAGGCGACGATGCCACCAGCACCGGGACGGCTCTCGACCAACACGCTCTGGCCGGCCAGCTCACCCATCTTCGCGGCGACCACGCGGCCAGTGAAGTCGGCGGCGCCACCGGGCGGCACCGAGAGGATCAGGCGCATCGTGCGCTGGGGAAATCCGGCCGCTGCGGGCGACTGCGCCTGTGCCGGCGATGGCAGGATTGCCAGCGTGGTGGCGACGAATGCGCTGGCGACGGCAGCGTGCAAGGTGTGCTTCAGATTCATGCTCAGGTCTCCTGGGGATACTGTTTTCGAAGCTCTTCGACCGAGGCCTGCACGGTGTAGACATCGAGGATCTCGGTCTCTTCACCGAGGATCTCGAACATGTGCACCGCGTTGCCGGGGATGTGCACGATCGACCCGGCCATCGCCAGCTGCTCGCGCCCGTGCATGTACACCTTCACGCCACCGCGCAGGATCATCGACACCTGCTCGGACGGATGGAAATGGGGCTTGCCCTTCGAGTTCGGCTTCACCACCACACGGGTCATCATCACCTTGTCGCCGACCCAGGTCTGGCGCACGGTGCCGGAATGCGTGGTGAGGTTCGGGTCGGACACGTCCTCGGCGGGAATGTCCTTCCAGTCGATCACCGAGGGCGCCTTGCCCAGTTGGCCGGCAACCCAGTCGTAATAGTCCATCGCTTCGTTCTCCTTGCGGTTCTTCAGTCGAGTGCCCGGATGCGCACGACGTCGGCCAGATGATGCGCCGGCTCGTCGAATCGGGCGCGCATCCGGGGCAGCCGGCGCACCATCGCCTCGAACGCCGGATAGGACACGCACAGTTCTTCCATCAGCTGCGGCGGCAGGTCGAGGCCGGCCTGCTTCGCCATCCGCTCGATGTCCTCGCGCGAGGACGGCGGCAACGGTTCCAGCGTCTTCGCGCCGGGTTCAGGCAACACGACTGATCGGGTCACTGGTGCATTCCTTCGGTCGGGCGACGCAGGTGCCAGTCGGTCAGCTGCTGGTAGGCATGGCCGACGCGGAACATCATCGGCTCGTCGAAGTGGTCGGCGGCGATCTGCAGGCTGAGCGGCAGCCCCTCGGTACTGAAGCCGCACGGGATGTTCATCGCCGGCCCGCCACCGATGTTGAACGGCGTGGTGATGTTCGGCGGCCGCAGGAACTTCTCCAGCTTGTCAGGGTGCGCCTTGTCCGCCGGGGTCATCCAGCCGGCGGTCGCGATCACGTCGTACTCGCGGAAAGCGCGTGACAGTTCGCGCGCCAGCCACAGCCGCTGGCGCAGCGCCTGGAAGTAGTCTTCCGCCCGGATCAGCGAGCCTGACAGCACCTTGTTGCGGAACATGAGGCCGAAATCCTGGGGCCGGGTACGGAACTCGTGCTCGTAGGCGCTGAACATCTCGGTGATCGAGATCGTCGTCTTGCAGTCCTGGTAGACGAGCAGGTCGGACAGCCGGATCTCCTCGACGATCGCACCGGCATCGGCCAGCACCTTCATCGCCTGCTCGACCGCCGGCGCGACATCGGGATGGCAGTTGGCATCGCCCTCGTACCAGTGGCGTACCCAGCCGATGCGCACGCCGCGCACGCCACGCGACAGGTCGGCCATATAGTCGCAGGGCGCACGGTCGGCGCTGGCGACGTCTTCGTCGTCGTAGCCTGCGAGTGCGCCAAGCATCAGCGCGGCATCCTCTACGGTGCGGGCCATCGGACCGCAGGTATCGAAGGTGAACGTGTTCGGCAGCACGCCCTGCCGACTGACCAGCCCGTAGGTCGGCTTCACCCCGACGATGCCGCAGACGGCGGCCGGCATGCGAATGGAGCCGCCGGTATCGGTGCCGATCGCGGCAGGCAGCAACCCGGCGGCGATCGCAGCACCGGCGCCGCTGCTTGTGCTGCCCGGCAGGTAGCCAGGCTTCCACGGGTTCATCGCCGGTGGCCAGGGCAGGTCCCAGGACGGACCGCCATGCGCGAACTCGTAGGTGGTGAGCTTGCCCATCAGCACCGCGCCGGCCAGCTTCATCCGCGCCTCGACCGCGGCATCCTTCGCGGGCACGTTGTGCTGCAGGATCTTCGACTGTCCCGTGGTACGTATGCCGGCAGTCGAGATCACGTCCTTGAGGCCATACGGCACCCCGGCCAGGCTCGGCGCGAACGCGCGCGCCTCACTGCGCATCCAGAGCCGCTCTGCCTCGCGTGCGCGCCCGAGCGCAACCTCAGGGGTCTGCGTGACGAAGCAGTGCAGGCTGGACTCGAAGCGGGCGACCCGCTCGAACTGATGCTGCAACACCTCTACCGGTGACACCTCGCGCCGCCGGTACAGGCCCAGCAGCCCGGCTACCGTCATGTAGTCGAGCGCATGCGCAGCCGGTGCCGGGGCAGCGCCGGGCGTCTCCGATGTCACTTCTTCACCCCGTCGAACACCAGCTTGCGATGTGCGAACTTCCATTCGCCGTCCACGCGCCTGATGGTGTCGGTGTACACGCCGGCATGTGTCACGTGCGGCAGCGTCCCCGGCTCGCCGTTGTAGCCGAACAGGTAGCAACGGCCGCGGATCGTGTCTTCATCGATCTGCTCGAGGTGGATGCTGCCGTTCCAGTGGCGGCGGTACAGGTGGGTGCGGGTCGCATAGTCCTTCTTCTTGTACTCGACGAGGTTGGCGCGGCCGACGATGTCGTAGGTGCCGTGCTGCTCGCCATCCTCCGTGAAGCAACTCGCATACCACTCGGCGTCACCCGAGTCGCTCGACAGATTGTAGGCGGAATACAGGTTGAGGATTTCGACATAGGCCTCGGGGCAGACGCTGAACTTCTTCATGCTTTCTCCGCTTGTTCCAGGGTGGCCTTGCGTTCCGCGGCGGCACCTTCGTCCACCCCGGGGAAGATCGACGACGGGCCGACTTCCATCACCACGCCGTCCGGGCCGCGGAACTTGATCGGCATCACGCCGGGCGAACTGAGGATGGTGAAGCCGCCGTCGACCAGTCGGCGGTGCACCGCGTCGGTGTCCTCGACCGCGATGCCGAAGTGGTGGATGCACGGGCCCTCGCCCGCCCAGTTCGACTCGGTGGTATCGGCCGTGTCGTACTGGATCAGCGCCAGGTCGAAGCGGCCGTCGGTCATGTGGCAGGACACATGGCCACGCTTGCGCGTGGTCTCGGAGCGCCTGAAACCGAAAACCGTCTCATAGAAGGTCGCTGCGCGTTCCACGTCGGTTACCTTGACTGCAAGATGCACGATGCTGGCCATGGGTTCCTCCTCCTCGTCTGTTGTAGTGCGTGTCCGGGTCAGGCCCTGAACACGTTCGCCGGTTCCGCCAGCGACTTGAACTCCACCCCATTGCCCGACGGATCGAGCGCGAACATGGTCATCTGCTCGCGCACCGTCCCCTGGTGCCGCACCTCGGGGGGAATCACCCAGGGCGCACCGGCCGCCTGCAGCCGCGCGGCCAGCCGTTCGAACTCCTCCTTCGTCACCAGCACGCCGAAGTGGCGCAGGGGATAGGCTTCCTTGCCCACGCCGACGCTGCGGTGCGCCGATTCCTCCGCCGACACCTGCGCGACGATGTGGTGGCCGAAGAAATCGTAATCGATGCGATCGGCTTCGGTGCGCCCGGCCTTGCAGCCGAGCACCTCACCGTAGAACGCCCGGGTCGACTCGAGGTCGCGCACCGGGAAAGAGCAGTGGAACACGCGGGCCA
>CAMDXD010000013.1 GCA_945877995.1 Bordetella parapertussis | reverse complement strand
GGTAGAGCCCGGTACGTGGCCAGCCGGGCGACAGGAAAACGGTGACAAGGCACATCACTGCGGTGACGCACCCCACTACTGCAAGCGTGCTCAATGCGCTGCCGATCCGGTCGGCGAGCAGCCCGAACACGATCCGCGAACAGACGCCGGAGAGCTGGATCAGCGACAGCAGCATGCCCGCCTGTACCAGCCCGAAGCCGATCTCGGTGACCAGCATCGTCACCGCGAACGAGGTCACGCACAGCTGGCAGAAGGCATAGAAGAAGGCCGACAGCGCCAGCCAGCGCAGGATCGGATGGTTCCAGACCACCGGCACGCCGCCGAGCGGATCCTGGATCAGGCGGATGCCAGGCGTGCGGTCATCGTCCCAGTGCCGGCGCAGCGGCTGCAGCAGAAGCAGCACGGTGAAGGCGATCAGCGCGATCGTGAGGAATGCCCACGAGGCGCCGTAGGCCAGCGTGATCGGCGGCATCAGGAAGGCGGCGCTCACCACGCCCAGCGGCACGCCGGTCTGCTTCAGCGAGAAGATCAGGTTGCGCCGGGCCGGGTCGGTGAAGCGGTTGAGCACGTGGCTGGAGGCTGGCGTCGACGGCCCGGTTCCGGCCCCCATCAGCACCGAGGCGATCGGCAGCAGCCACAGGCTGGGCACGGTCGCCAGCAGCGCGCCGACGGCCGCCACGCCGACGCAGATCTGCTGCGTACGCGCGGCGCCGTAGCGCTGCACCAGGCGTCCGCCGTAGATCACCGCCAGCATGGCGCCGCCGTAGACGAAGCTCACCTGGAAGCCGATCAGTGCTGGGTCGACCTGCAGCAGGGTGGCCATCGCCGGCGCGATCACCATCATGCTGTTGCCGATCATCACCGTCACCACCTGTACCAGCGTGGAGACGCCGATGACGGTCAGCGGCAGGATGGACCAGTGGCGGCCGCCCGTCGATTGCACGAGACTCTCAGAGGGCTTCGGCGATCGCCTTCCCGAGGTCGACGGTACCGGCCTTGCCGCCGATGTCGCGCGTGCGCGGTGCGCCGCTGCCCGGCTCGAGCACCTTCTCGATCGCCTTGACGATCGCGTCGCCCGCCTGCGGATAGCCGAGGTGGTCGAGCATCATTGCGCCCGACCAGATCGCCCCGATCGGATTGGCCACGCCCTTGCCGGCGATGTCCGGCGCCGAACCGTGCACCGGCTCGAACAGCGACGGGAACTTGCGGTCGGCATTGATGTTGCCCGAGGGCGCGATGCCGATGGTGCCGGTACAGGCCGGGCCCAGGTCGGACAGGATGTCGCCGAACAGGTTGGACGCGACCACCACGTCGAACCAGTCTGGATGAAGCACGAAGTTCGCCGACAGGATGTCGATGTGGTACTTGTCCCACTTGACCGCCGGGTAGTGCTTCGCCATCTCCTCCACCCGTTCGTCCCAGTAGGGCATGGTGATCGAGATACCGTTCGACTTGGTGGCCGAGGTCAGGTGCTTCTTCGGCCGATTGCTGGCCAGCTCGAACGCGAACTTCAGGATGCGATCGGTGCCGATGCGGGTGAAGGTCGACTGCTGGCACACCACTTCGCGGTCGGTGCCCGGGAACGAACGGCCGCCGATCGACGAGTACTCGCCCTCGGTGTTCTCGCGGATGATCCAGAAATCGATGTCGCCCGGCTTGCGGTCGGCGAGCGGGCTCTTGATGCCGGGCATCAGCCGGCACGGGCGCAGGTTCACGTACTGGTCGAACTCGCGGCGGAACTTGATCAGCGAATCCCACAGCGACACATGGTCGGGTACGGTGGCGGGCCAGCCGGAGGCGCCGAAGTACAGGCAGTCATGGCCGCCGATCTGGTCCTTCCAGTCGGCCGGCATCCACGAGCCGTACTTGCCGTACATGTCGCAGCCCCAGTCGAAGTGGTCGAAATGCAGCGAGATGCCGAACTTGCGCGCGGCGACTTCCAGGACGCGGATGCCTTCGGGCATCACTTCCTTGCCGATGCCGTCGCCAGGGATGACTGCGATGCGATGCGTGCTCATGGGGTTCTCCAGCCGGATGTGGCAGCTGCGGTTCAAGCTGCGGGACAACCCGAAATGTTAGCACGCAGCCCGCAGGCGCTTCCCCGGGTTCACGCGCAGGCAAGCCAGCCGACGATCGCCGCCACCTCGACCCGCGCGCGCCATGGGCGAACAGGATCAGAGGGATCTGATTCATGTTCGCACTATACTTGGCGCATGTATCCGCTTTGTCCGTCCAGCGCCTGCCGGATGCAGCCAGCGTCGGCCCCTGCGCTGCGGCGGTTGCCGCTGCAGCAACGGCTGGTTCGGCTCCTGCTGCTCGTCGTCTGCGCCACGCAGCTTGCCCTGCCTGCGAGCGTCACCGCGATGCAGATCGCCGCTGCGCGCGCCTCGGCCGGCCTGTGCCTGCCGGGGACGGCGGGGCTGCCCGTCGAGCGGGAGGATGGGCGTGGCGCCGACGATCCATTGGTGCATGCCGCCTGCGCGGTCTGCACGCTCGGCAGCGCCGGACAAGCCGGCCCCGCGCGCCCGGTGGCACCCGCTTCGTCGCCCGCGGCCATCGCGGTGGCAAGCGTCGACCCCGGCGCCCGGCACGGCACTTCCGCCTACCTGCGACCGGGCAGTCGCGCACCGCCCGGTACGACGCTGGCCTGAACGGCGCCCGCGCGCAGCCTCGGCTCGTCGCGCGCGCCCGGCAAACCCGCCCAGGCGGGCCAGCGCCCGGTGTCCCGGTCGGCGCGGCCTGTCCTCTTGCGCCAACCGGACCTGCCGGTGGTGCCGAAACGGAAGGAAACAAGCCATGAATCGTTCGAACGCGTCGAGCCGCCTCGCGGCCCTGGCGCTCCCCTTCATCCTCCTCTTCTCCAGCAGCCTCGCCTTCGCACAGGTGACCATCGCCGACCCATGGGTACGCGGTACCGTCGGTGGCATGCGCGCGACCGGGGCGTTCATGCAGATCACCTCGAAGACCAACGTGAAACTGGTCGCCGCCGCCTCGCCGGTCGCACGCACGGTCGAGGTGCACGAAATGGCGGTCGTCGACAACGTGATGCGCATGCGCGAGGTGCAGTCCATCGCAGTCGAGGCCGGAAAACCGGTGATGCTCGAGCCCGGCGGCTACCATGTGATGCTGATTGGCCTGGACAAGCCGCTTGCGCCGGGGGCCTCGGTGCCGATCACGCTGACCTTCGAAGGCCGCGACGGCAAGCGCCAGCAGGTGCAGGTGAAGGCCGAGGTGCGGCCGCTCAACGCGCCCGCGAAGGCCGGGCCGGCGGGCACGCACCACATGCATTCGAAATAGCCGGCGGCGGACGAGGACACCATCATGCCGAGACACGATCGAACTTTCATCCGGGGCCGCCGGCATGCGCTGGCGGCAGCCGTGGCCGGGCTGCTCGCCGGCTGCGGCGAGCAGAAGCCGAAAGCCGCGTTCCATGCGATCGACGTCACCGGCGCCACCTTCGGGCAGGGCTTCGCGTTGACCGACTTCAACGGCCAGGCACGCACGCTCGCCGACTACAAGGGCAAGGTAGTCGCCCTGTTCTTCGGTTTCACGCAGTGCCCGGACGCGTGCCCGACCGCGATGGTGAAGCTCGCCGGCATCACGAAGGCGCTCGGCCCCGATGCGGCACGTCTGCAGGTCGTCTTCATCACGGTCGATCCCGAACGCGACACGCCGGCACTGCTCAAGGAATACGTGCCCACGTTCGACCCTTCCTTCGTCGGCCTGCACGGTACGCCGCAGCAGATCGCCGAGGTCGCGAAGTCGTACAAGGCCTACTACGGCAAGGTGAAGGGGTCGACGCCTGACAGCTACACCATCGACCACTCCACCTTCACCTACCTGTACGACCCGCAGGGCCGGCTGCGGCTGATGGCGCGCCACGAGATCCCGGTGAAGGACCTCGAGGCGGACATCCGCGCGCTGCTGAAGGGCTGAGCCCCACGCGGCGCCCGCGTCAGCGCGCCCGCTGCGCCGTACCGGCGGCCTCGGGCGATGCCTGGCGCACCGGGCGGGCGGCCGGCTGGCCGGCGCTACCGGCACCGCCCTCGGCCTTCTGCGCCCGAGTACGGCGCTGGATCTCGGCCAGCCGCTGGCCGCGCAGCTTGCGCCGTTCCGCTTCGTCCGGGGCAGCGGCGATCTTCTGCTGCCAGGCGTCGCGCTCCTCCGGCGTGAAGTGCCGCGTCCAGTCGCCCTTCGGCGCGGCCGTGGTCGGCTTGGTGGCATTGGCACGCGCCTGGGGCCGCTCGCCGGTCTCGCCCTTCGCCGGCTGCCCCGGCGACGTGGCCTGGGCCAGTGCAGGGCCGGCGAGCCCGCAGGTGACCACCGCCGCGGCCAGTGCCGCGAGGGCGCGGTGATGACGGCGGGCGGCGGGCCGTCCCGAGGTGTTGCGGGTGATGTCCTTCGTTCTGCGTTCCATGTGCTCTCCGGGAAAGGTGGCGGGGCCGTCGACGCGGTACCGGACCGGTACGCGTCCTGCCCCTGCACGCGAGTCTCGTCGCGCGCGTCCCGGGTGGCGAACGAAGGTTGCGGTCGATAGCGCGGCAAACTCGCCGCGCGGGCCGCCGTCAGTCGTACACGACCACGCTGCGGATCGATTCGCCCGAGTGCATCAGATCGATCGCGCGGTTGATGTCCGACAGCGGCATCGTGTGGGTGATCAGGTCGTCGATCTGGATCTTGCCATCCATGTACCAGTCGACGATCTTCGGCACGTCGGTGCGGCCGCGCGCGCCACCGAACGCGGTGCCCTTCCAGACGCGGCCGGTGACCAGCTGGAACGGCCGGGTGCGGATCTCCTGGCCGGCGCCGGCGACCCCGATGATGATCGACTCGCCCCAGCCGCGATGGCAGCACTCGAGCGCCTGGCGCATCAGGTCGACGTTGCCGACGCACTCGAAGCTGTAGTCGGCGCCGCCGTCGGTCAGGGCCACCAGATAGGGCACGAGGTCGCCCTCGACGTCATTCGGGTTGACGAAGTCGGTCATGCCGTACTGGCGGCCGAGCACTTCCCGCGCCGGGTTGATGTCCACGCCGATGATCCTGTTTGCCCCGGCGAGGCGTGCGCCCTGCACCACGTTCAGGCCGATGCCGCCGAGGCCGAACACCACCACGTTCGCACCCGGTTCCACCTGCGCGGTGTTGATCACGGCCCCGATGCCGGTGGTGACGCCGCAGCCGATGTAGCAGACCTTGTCGAACGGTGCGTCTTCCCGGATCTTCGCCAGCGCGATCTCGGGCAGCACGGTGTAGTTGGAGAACGTCGAGCAGCCCATGTAGTGGTGGACCATCTTCCCGCCGATCGAGAAGCGGCTGGTGCCGTCGGGCATCACGCCCTTGCCCTGGGTGGTGCGGATCGCGGTGCACAGGTTGGTCTTGCGCGACAGGCACGACTTGCACTGCCGGCACTCGGGCGTGTAGAGCGGGATCACATGGTCGCCCTTCTTCAGGCTGGTGACGCCGGGGCCGACCTCGACCACGATGCCCGCGCCCTCGTGGCCGAAGATCGCGGGAAACAGCCCTTCGGGATCGCCGCCGGAGCGGGTGAACTCGTCCGTATGGCAGACGCCCGTGGCTTTCAGCTCGACCATCACCTCGCCTGCCCTCGGCCCTTCGAGATCCACCGTCTCGATGACCAGCGGTTCCCCTGCGGCGTAACAGACGGCTGCTTGCGTTTTCATCTCTGTCTCCGGGTCGCAATGCACGATTATCGCGCGGGTTTTCGCGCCGCGCAGTGACCCGGGCGGGGGCAGCGGTCAGGCGGCGTCGCGCGCCAGCCGCGCGCCGGAGAACTGCCAGCGCGCATCCGGGGGAAAGAAATTGCGATAGCCCGCGCGCAGGTGCGAGCGCGGCGTGGCGCAGGACCCGCCGCGCAGCACCATCTGCTGGCTCATGAACTTGCCGTTGTATTCGCCGATCGCTCCGGCGGCCGTGCGATATCCCGGGTAGGGCAGGTAGGCACTCTGCGTCCATTCCCACACGTCGCCGAACAATTGTCCAGGCAACCCGGGTCGCGCGGCGGCGAGTGGCTCGGCGGGATGCAACAGTCCGGTCTCGAGCAGGTTGCCTTCCACCGGCGCGCAGCGTGCGACCTGCTCCCATTCGAATTCGGTGGGCAGCCGGGCCCCGAGCCATCGGGCGATCGCATCGGCCTCGTACAGGCTGAGATGGGCGGCCGGCGCGTCGGGCGAAACCGCCACCAGGCCGCGCAGCGTGAACATCTGCCAGCGCGACGCCTGCGTGTCGCCTGCACCCTGCGGCTGCCAGTAAAGGGGGGCCTGCCAGCCGCGGGACTGCACGATGTCCCAGCCAGCGGACAGCCAGAGGTCGGGACGCTGGTAGCCGCCGTCCTCGATGAAGGCGACCACCTCGCCGCAACTCACTGGCCGCATCGCGAGTTCGAACGGTTCCAGGAAGGTCCGGTGTGCCGGACGCTCGTTGTCGAACGCGAAGCCATCGTCCGCGCTGCCGCTGTAGACCAGGCCGCCTGCGCAGGCGAGCCAGCCGACCGGGGCGGCGGCGACCGGCACCGGCGGCCAGCCGTCGCGCAACGCTGGCAGCAGCGGATTTCGCGAGAACAGGTGCTTCAGGTCGGTGAGCAGCAGTTCCTGGTGCTGCTGTTCATGGTTGATGCCGAGTTCGATGACCTCGGCCAGCAGGGCGGCCTGGGCTGCGCCGAGCGCCGGTGACCGGAGCAATGCGTCGAGGCGCGCATCCACGTCTGCCCGATAGGCGCGCACCGTGGACAGGCCTGGCCGGGACACCAGGCCGCGCTCGGCGCGCAGGTGCTTGTCGCCGATGCCGTTGTAGTAGCTGTTGAACAGCATGCGGAACGAGGGGTGGAACGGCCGGAAGCCGGGTTCGAAGCGCTCGAGTGCGAACACCTCGAAGAACCAGGTCACATGCGCGAGATGCCACTTCGCCGGGCTGGCATCCGGCATCGACTGCAGTGCACAGTCTTCGCCCGACAGGCCTTCGACCAGCGCCAGCGTCTGCGCCCGAACGCGATGGAAAACGGACAGCAGTCGCTCGAGGGCCTCATGCGCGGGTGCGGCCTGCGCGGCGGCGTGTGCCAGGCTGGGCGGCAGTGCGGGGTTGGACATGGAGCACCTGCGTGGCGATTCGTGTTGACGGGGTCCGGTCGCTGGACGCGCCCGGCATACCGGTCATAGTGTGCCCGATGATCGATTGCCGGAGGCGCGTCCGGGTGTTCGGCCGCCGTGTCGACCAGCTCGCGGCCAGGTTCGGCAGCAGGCATGCGCGACAATCGCCCGTAGCTGGTCGTACCATGCGTCATCCACTCATCCGTCCATCCATCCACCGGAGTGTTTTCCATGCCCAGGGCTATCTGGCAAGGCACCGTGATCGCGCAGAGCGAGCGCACCGAAGTCGTCGAAGGCAACCACTACTTTCCTCCCGAGTCGGTCGACGCGGCCCTGCTGCGCGCCAGTTCGACCCACACCACGTGCGGCTGGAAAGGCATCGCCAGCTACCATGACATCGTGGTCGGCGACGCGGTCAACCAGGACGCTGCCTGGTACTACCCGGAGCCGAAGGACGCGGCGAAGCAGATCGCCGGTTTCATCGCATTCTGGAAAGGGGTGAAGGTCGAGGCCTGATCTTCTGGCGTATCCTTTGCTTTGAAGAAGGCGCGCCGGGCCTTGCACCGGCATCGGAGGATGCGAATGGTCCAGAGCAGCAGCCGTGGCGGGTCCCGTAACGGGTCTTGTGTCCGAACCCGCTCGCAGAGCGTGGGACCGGCCGGATGTCTAATCATGTTCTCGCTGCTGGCGCTGCCGGTGCCCGCGCTTTCACAGTCGCCGTCGGCGTCCGACGCATGGCCGTCCAGGCCGATCCGCATCCTGCTTCCGGTGGGCGCGGGGGGCGTCACCGACATCAATGCCCGCCTGCTCGCCCAGCGCTGGAGCACCACGCTGGGGCAGACGGTGCTGATCGACAACCGGCCCGGTGCGGGGGGCATCGTCGCCACCGAGGTGGTGAAGAACGCCATTGCCGACGGACACACGCTGCTCTGGCTGAACTCCGGCCATGCAGTGGCGACTGCCGTGATGAAGACGTTGCCCTACGATGCGGTGAAGGACTTCGAACCGGTGTCGACCATCGCCTATTTCGCACAGGCCCTGGTGGTGGGCGGCGAGTCGCCGATCAAGTCGGTCTCGGGCCTGATCGCGGCCGCGAAGGCGAACCCGCGCAAGGTGTCGATCGGCATGACCAACATCGGCAGCACGCCGCATGTCACGGCCGAACTGTTCCGTTCGATGGGTGGCTTCGAGGCCGAACTGGTCCCGTACAAGACTTCGGGCGCGTTGATCGCCGCGGCGCGTACCGGCGAGGCGAGCGTGATCATCGATTTCATCGCGCCGGTGCTGTCGCTGGCGCAGTCTGGCACGGTGCGCGTGCTCGCGGTCACCTCGACCCAGCGCTTCCCCGGCCTGCCTGCGGTGCCGACGGTCGCCGAAGCGGGCCTGCCCGGCTTCGAGGCCACTGCCTGGAACGGACTCGCCGGGCCGGCGAAGACACCGCGTGCGGTGATCGACAGGCTGCACCGCGAGATCCATTCGGCGATCGCGGTGCCTGAGATCGTCGCGCGCCTGCGCGAACTTGGCATCGAGGTGCGCGGATCCACGCCCGAAGGCATGCGCAAGCTGATGGTCGAAGAGATCGACAAGTGGCGCAAGGTGGTGGCCATCGCGAAGATCGAACGGCAGTAGGCCGTCAGTGCGGCGCGAGGCATCCCGGGCAACAGCGATACACTCCCGGCCTTCCCGCCGTTCCCTGGAGACGTTCCGATGACATTGCCGAAGCCCATTCCCCAGTCCTACACGAACCACGCAGGCGATTTCGCTTCCGGCAAGGACACGCCGACCGCCTTCCTCGAGCGCTGCCTGGCCAACGTGGAGGCGTTCGAGCCTACCGTAGGCGCGTTCGTGCACATCGAGATCGAGAAGGCGCGGGCGGCGGCAGCGGCCTCGACGGCACGCTGGCGCGAAGGCAAGCCGCTGTCGCGCATCGACGGCATGCCGGTGGGCATCAAGGACCTGATCGAGACCGCCGACATGCCGACCCAGTGCGGCTCGCCGGTGTTCGAAGGCTACGAGTCCCATCGCGATTCGGCGAGCGTGGTCGCGCTGCGCCAGGCCGGGGCGATCATCCTCGGCAAGACGGTGACGACCGAGTTCGCTGCCAAGGTGCCACGCGGCACGCGCAATCCCTGGGACCCGGCGCGCACCCCCGGTGGCTCCAGCAGCGGTTCGGCAGCGGGCGTCGGCTGCGGCATGATCGCCGCAGGCCTCGGCACCCAGGTGATCGGCTCGCTGTTGCGCCCGGCCAGCTACTGCGGTGCGTATGCGTTCAAGCCCACCTTCGGTGCGATCAACCGCGGCGGCTCGCATGACGGACTGTCGCAGTCGGCCCATGGCCCGATCGCCGCGACGCTGCAGGACGCCTGGATCGTCGCGCGCGAGATCTCCGACCGTGCCGGTGGCGATCCGGGCTATCCGGGCCTGTACGGTCCGTCGGAGCCGCCGGCACCGGTACGGCCGGCTCGCATCGTGGTGGTCGAGACAGCAGGGTGGAAGATTGCCGATGAAGACGCCAAGGCAGCCTTCGAGGCGGTCGTCAAGCGCCTCGCCGACGAAGGCGTGCGGATCCAGCGTCGCAACGACGATGCGCGCGTGGCGCTGCTCGAGGTCGCGCTGGAAGATGCCGGCCGCGTGTCGCACGCACTGGTCAACTATGAATCGGTATGGCCGCTGAACACGTATCGTGACCGCGATCCGTCGAAGCTCAGCAGCTTCCTGCGCGAACGCCTGGTCGAAGCCGAGAAAATGACGCAGGCCGACTACCGCAAGCTGCTGGCCACGCGTGCGGCCGCGCGCGCCGCGCATGCCATGCTGCTCGGCGAGTGCGACGTGCTGCTGACGCTGGCCGCACCCGGCGCGGCGCCGCTGGGCATCGATGCCACTGGCGACACCGTGTTCAACATCCCGGCGTCCTATCTCGGTGCGCCGGCGCTGAGCCTGCCGCTGATGAGCGTGCAGGGCCTGCCGCTGGGCCTGCAGGCGATCGGCTTCATGGACCGCGATGCGGAGTTGTTCGAATCCGCGGGTTGGATCGACCAGGTGTTGCGGTAGTCCGTACCCGCGCCGACACGCGCGGCGCACGTAGCGTATGGCCGGTGCTGGTCGGCACCGGAGTGCTGCTCGGCCTGAGCATCCCGATCGCGAAGGCCGCTGCCACCGCCGGAGTCCCGGCACTGGCCTATGCGCTCTGGCCGACCGCGATGGCTTCAGGCGTGCTGGCCCTGCTCGCGGCGCGCCGCCGCGGTGCGCTGCGCGCGTCGTGGCGGCTGTTCCGTTACGCGGCGATCTCGGGCTTCCTCGGCCATGCCGCGCCAATGACCGCTGTGTTCTGGGTATCGGCACAGGCCGGTGCCGGCTTTGCATCCCTCGCTTTCACGCTCACGCCAGTGACCACGCTGGCGATCAGCCTGCTCGTGCGGCACGAGCGTTTCAGCGCGCTGCGTGCTGCGGCCGTGGCGATCGGTTGCACCGGCGCGGTGGTGCTGGTGCTGGGTCGCGGCGAGTCGATGCACGCGGCCACGGCGGCGGTGCTGCTGGTGCCGCTGGTCCCGGTCTTCATCGGCGGCGGGAATGTGTACCGCGCCTTGCATACCCCGACCGGGACGCCGGCCGAGTGGCTGGCCGCCCTGAGCCTCGGCGCCTCGTCGGTGATGCTGGTGGTGGCGGGCGCCGGCACCGGCGCGCTCGGTTTCGCGCCGCAGCCCGAGGCCTTCGCCTGGCTCGGTGCGCAGGCGCTGGCCATGGTGGTCGGCTACGGCATGTACTTCGAACTCATCCGCCGCGCCGAACCGGTGACCTTCAGCTTCATGGGCTACGTGATGATGCTGACCGGCGTGGCGGTCGGCGTGGGCCTGTTCGGCGAGCGGTTGCCGCTGGCGGCAGGACCGGCGCTGTTGCTGATCGTGGCCGCCTTCCTGTTGATCCGCCGCGCGACGCGGGCCGATGTCAGTCCTCGGAATACTTCCGCGACGAACCCCTGAACTGCTCGACCGGATACTTCAGTGCATTGAGGCCGATCTTCTCCTGCGCCGCCGCGCACAGGTCGAACTGCAGCCGGTCGGCGAGGCGCACCAGGTAGAGCAGTACGTCCGCCGACTCATGGCGGATGCGATCAAGGTGGGCGGCGTCCGGGTGGTAGCTGTCCGCGCCATCGATCCACTGGAACTCGGCCGCCAGTTCGCCCGCCTCGGCGGCGACGCCGATGGCGAGGTTCTTCGGCGAGTGGAACTGTTCCCAGTCGCGCTCGGCGGCGAAGTGGCGCAGGCGTTCGGTGAGCCCGGCAAGACTGTCATCGGTCATCGCTGCCATCCTCCGGAGATAGGTGTGCCGAGTCTAGCGCTACACTGGTGCAGCCAACCAACCTCCGGCAGGGAGCGCGCATGTACAACCTCTATTACTGGTCGCATATCCAGGGCCGCGGCGAATTCATCCGCCTCGCGCTCGAGGCTGCCGGTGCGGAATACGTCGACGTCGTGCGTCGCTCCGGGAAGAAGGGCGGTGGCCGCGCGGCGGTGCTGGCGATCCTGCAGGGCACCGACCCGCGCGCACCGTTCGCACCGCCGATCCTCGAGGTCGACGGCGAGTGGATCTCGCAGACGGCCAATATCCTCGCCTTCCTTGGCCCTCGGCTCGGGCTGGTGCCCAAGGATGCCGCTTCGCGCCGCTGGGCGAACCAGCTGCAACTGGTGGTCGCCGACTTCATCGTCGAAGCGCACGACACCCATCATCCGATCGCCAAGCACCTCTATTACGAGGAGCAGAGGCCGGCGGCGCGCAAGCGGGCGAAGGCCTTCGTCGAGCTGCGCATGCCGAAGTTCCTCGGCTACGTCGAAGCCGTGCTCGAGCGCAACCCGAAGGGGCCGTCGTGGCTGGTCGGCGGCGAACTGTCCTATGTCGACCTGTCGGTGTTCCAGCTGATCGCGGGCCTGCGCTACGCGTTCCCGAAGGCGATGTCCCGCCTCGAGCCGGAGCATCCCAACCTCGTGGCGCTGCACGCACGTGTCGCGAAGCTGCCCCGGGTCGCGCGCTACCTGAAGTCGAAGCGGCGCATCCCGTTCAACGAGGGCGGGATCTTCCGGCATTACCCGGAGCTGGATCGCTGAGCGCACGCCCCGCTGGTAGACTCTTGATCACCTTGGATACCCCGCCGATGCCCTCATCCGAAGCCGGGGCCGCTGCACCCTGGCCGTCGCCCGCACCGGCACGCGACCTCTGCACCGACTGCGGCATCTCGCGCTCGTCCGACCCGAAGCGCTGCGGCCGTGCCTGCCAGTTCATCCGGCCCGACTATCCCGCGCTCGAAGCGCAGGTGCACGGGCGCAGCCGCGATCCGGCGCGGGTCGACGAACTGCACTTCGGGCCGTTCCGCCGCATGCTGCGAGCATCGATGAAGCAGCCCGCGCCCGGGGCACAGTGGACCGGCATCACCACCGGCATCGCCGAGCGGCTGCTCGCGCGCGGGCTGGTCGATGCGGTGCTGACGATGGCCCCCGACCCGGACGACCGCTGGCGGCCGGTGCCGGTGCTGGTCACCTCGGCCGCCGACATGGCCACCTGCCGCGGCATGCGGATGGGCTATGCGCCGCTGCTGTCGCTGCTCGAGCCCGCGATTGCCGCCGGCCACCGGCGCCTCGCAGTGATCGGCATCCCCTGCCAGGTCTATGCGCTGCGTGCACTCGAGAAGGAACTGGGTTTCGAGCGTCTCTACGTGATCGGCACGCCGTGCTCGGACAACACGACCACGGCCAACTTCCACGCCTTCCTCGACCTGCTGGCCGACGATCCGTCGACGATCACCTACCTCGAGTTCCGCGCCGACTACCGGGTCGAGCTGCGATTCACCGACGGGCGCACGAAGCTGATCCCCTTCCTCGACCTGCCGATCTCGAAGCTGCCGCCCGACTTCTTCCCGTTGACTTGCCGCACCTGCGTCGACTACACGAACGTGCTGGCCGACATCACCGTCGGCTACATGGGCGGGCAGGGCGAGCAGTGGCTGCTGGTGCGCAACGAGCGCGGCGAAGAACTGCTTGGCCTGCTCGGCGACGACGTGCGCACTGCGGACCCCGGCTCGGCCGGCAAGCGGCAGGGTCCGGTGAAGGGTTTCCTCGCCAACGTCGAGCGCGCTGCCGGCGGCCTGCCGCTGCGCCGGATGCCGGGCTGGCTGCGTCCGATCGTGAGCTTCCTGATGCCCCGCATCGGCCCGCGAGGGCTGGAGTTCGCGCGCACTCGGGTCGAGATGAAAGCGCTCGAGTCGGTGGTGCACCTGCGCCGCGAGCGGCCCAGGCGCCTGCGGCACATGGTGCCGGCCCACCTCTGGGCGCTGGTCGCGCCCTACGGTCTCTCACCGCGGGAAGAGGAGCGCCCGGTCGCACCTAGCGCGCCGTTCAGGCCGCCTTGGCGAATTGCGCCATGACGTCCTTCTCGTAGGCCTCGACCTTCTGCACGCTGGGCCGCTCGCGCATGCGCGCCATGTGCGCCAGGCCGTTCGGGAAGGCGGACAGGTCGAGCTTGAACTGGACGGCGCGGCGGAAGCACCAGAAGAAATACGAATCCACCGCGGTGAAATGGTCGAAGAACCATTCGCGCCCCTGGAGCAGGCCTTCGGCGATCTTCAGGTCCTCGAACAGCAGTTTCTGCGCGACCCGCTTCACGCCATCGAAGGCCTCGGGCATGTCGCAGTAGTTCTCGGGTCGGGCGTTCGGGGTCAGGTGCGGATGGATGGTCGAGGTGAACCAGGACATCAGCGAGATCGCCTTGAATTCGTCGAAGCCAGCCGGCAGCAGCTTCGCCGCCGGGAAGCTGCGCGCGATGAACTGCTGGATCGCCACGTTCTCGGTCAGCGGGTAGCCGTCGACCAGCAGCACCGGCACCTTGCCTTTCGGGTTCACGGCCAGGTACTCGGCGCTTTTCTGCTCCCTGGCGCCGGTGTTGACCGTACGCACCGCGAAGGGCGCACCGGCCTCGGTCAGGTTCACGTAGGCCACCAGCGAGCAGGCCATCGGGGCGTAGCAGAGCGTCAGGTCCATCGGTGTCTCCTCCATGTCGGGACGTGCATCGTACCCGCGCGGGCCCTCGATCGGTCAACAGCCGGCCGGGCGCGCGCGTTAGGATCAATGCCATGGCCCTATCCCGCGCCGACCTCGAAGCCGACCTGCTGCGCAGGCAGTACGAGCAGTTCCATCCCGAACTGCCGATCGTGCCGCAGCAGGCGTTCGACGCCTCGCTCGATTGCGTGCTCGAGGCGGCTGGCGAAGGCCGCGACCTGTGGCTGTTCGCCTACGGGTCGCTGATCTGGAACCCGCTGTTCCACTTCGCGGAACGGCAGCCCGCGCTGGTGCACGGGTTGCACCGCCGCTTCTGCCTCTGGTCGAGGATGGGCCGCGGGTCGCCCGACCGTCCGGGGCTGATGCTTGCGCTCGAGCACGGCGGCCGCTGCCACGGCTTCGCTTTCCGCATACCGGCGCACCTGCTGCGCACCGAACTCACGCTGATCTGGCGGCGCGAGATGGTGATGGGTTCCTACCAGGCGCGCTGGGTGAATGCGCTCGTGCGCGGCCAGCCGGTGCGCTCGCTCGCGTTCGTGGTCAACCGCAAGGGCTGGCAGTACGCGGGCAAGCTGCCAGCCGACGAGGTGGTGCAGGTGCTCGCGCATGCGCGCGGGCGGCTCGGCTCGTCTGCTGACTACCTGTTCCAGACGGTCGACTGCCTGCGCAGCAACGGTGTGCAGGATGCGCCGTTGTTCGCGCTCGCCGAGCAGGTGGCCCGGCTCCGGGCGCCGCTTGCGCCCTGAGCCGCGGCCACCCCGGCGTAACAGCCAGCCCCTTCTCGCGTACGATCGAAGACCTCTGACACCCTCTGGAGCGCCCCGATGCCGTTCGAGATCCGACCCTTCCGATGCCCCGTGCCGATGGTCGCGGCGCTGCTGCCGGCCCTCGCGCTGGCGGCACTGCCGGCCGGCGCCCAGCCGTTCCCGTCCAAGAGCCTGCGCATCGTCGTGCCCTACGCCCCGGGCGGGGTCGTCGACTATGTCGGCCGCACCCTCGGGCAGAAACTGTCGGAGCAGCTCGGCCAGTCGGTGGTGATCGACAACCGCGGCGGGGCGGGCGGCATGGTCGGTGCCGAGGTCGCCGCCCGGGCCGGTGCCGACGGCTACACGATGCTGGTGATGGACCCCGCCATCGTGATCAACCAGGGCCTGCAGCCGAAAGTGCCCTACGATGTGCTGAAGGATTTCCGTACCGTCACGATCGTGACCTCGTCACCGCTGGTGCTGGCGATCAACCCGAAGGTCGGTGCGCGCAGCGTCGCCGAGCTCGCCGCCATCGCCAAGGCGAAGCCGGGCACGCTGTCGTTCGCCTCGGCCGGTATCGGTACCACGCCGCACATGGCGGGCGAGTTCTTCAAGTCGCGCATCGCACAGGACATCGTCCACGTTCCCTACAAGGGCAGTGGCCCGGCGATGACCGACCTGATCGCCGGCAACGTGCAGATGACGTTCTCGTCGATCGCGGCGGCCATCCCGTTCTTCAAGGACAACCGGCTGCTTGGCCTGGCCACCACCGGTCCGAAGCGCGTCGCGGCCTTGTCCGACCTGCCGACGATGGTCGAGGCCGGTTTCGCCGGCTTCGAGGTCGAGTTGTGGCAGGGCCTGTTCGTGCCTTCGGCCACCCCGAAGGACACCGTCGCCCGGCTGCATGCCGAGACGGTGAAGGCCCTGGGCACGGCCGAGCTGCGCGCCGCGCTGGCCAAGGTAGGCAACGATCCGGTCGGCAATTCGCAGGCCGAGGCGGAACGGTTCGTGCGTGCGGAGCTCGCGAAGTGGGCGAAGCTGGTGAAGGATGCGGGCATCAAGCCGCAATGACCTGCAAGCGGAGGAACGATCATGACTGAAGCAACGACCCGGGTAGCCATCGTCACCGGTGCTGGCAGCGGCATCGGCCGCGCCTCGGCGCTCGCGCTGCTGCGCGACGGCTGGCATGTCGCGCTGGCCGGGCGCCGGCCCGACGTGTTGCAGGCCGTGGCGGCGGAATCGGGTGCCGGCGCGCGCGCGCTCGCGGTACCCACCGACATCACCTCGCCCGAATCGGTCGCCGCACTGTTTGCCGCGGTGAAGCAGGCCTGGGGCCGGCTCGACCTGGTGTTCAACAACGCCGGCCTGAACGCGCCTGGCGTGCCGCTGGAAGACCTGCCGGTCGAGAAGTGGCTGGCGGTGGTCAACACCAACCTGACCGGCGCCTTCCTGTGCACCCAGCAGGCGTTCCGGATGATGAAGGAACAGGTGCCGATGGGCGGGCGCATCATCAACAACGGCTCGATCTCGGCGCACGTGCCGCGGCCCGACTCCGCGCCCTACACGGCGAGCAAGCACGGCATCACCGGCCTCACCAAGACCACCGCGCTCGACGGACGCAAGTACGACATCGCCTGCTGCCAGATCGACGTCGGCAACGCGATGACCGAGCTGGCCGCGCGCATGTCCAAGGGCGTGAAGCAGGCCAACGGCGAGATCAAGTCCGAGCCGATGATCGACGTCGAGGACGTCGGCCGCACCGTGCTGCACATGGCCAACCAGCCGCTGAATGTGAACCTGTTCACCGTGACCATCATGGCGACCAAGATGCCGTTCGCCGGGCGCGGCTAGGGGCGGACTGTTCGCGGATCAGCAGTGTCAGGGAACGCCTCGCCCAGATTGAAAGTCCACACGCACTTCGCTCCACGACTGCACCGACAGGGTTCCCCGTGCCCCCCTTCCGTTTCGACAACACCTACACCCGCCTGCCCCGCCTCTTCTATTCGAAGCAGGGCGCCGTGGCTGCACCGGCACCGAAGCTGGTTCTGCTCAACCACGCCCTGGCGCGCGACCTCGGCCTCGATTTCTCCGGCATGGATGACGCCGCACTCGCCGCGCTGTTCTCGGGCAAGGTCCTGCCGGAGGGCGCCGAGCCGTTTGCCCAGGCCTATGCCGGCCATCAGTTCGGCGGCTTCTCGCTGCTCGGCGACGGCCGCGCGCTGATGCTCGGCGAACATGTCGCGCCGGATGGCCGCCGCGTGGACATCCAGTTCAAGGGGTCCGGCCCGACGCGCTATTCGCGCAGTGGTGATGGCCGCGCCGCGCTCGGGCCGATGCTGCGCGAGTACGTGATCAGCGAGGCGATGCAGTCGCTGGGCATCCCGACCACCCGCTCGCTCGCGGTGGTCGCGACCGGGCAAGCCGTATATCGCGAGCGGCCGCTGCCGGGCGCGGTGCTGACCCGGGTCGCCGCCAGCCACCTGCGGGTGGGCACGTTCCAGTACGCGGCCGCGCAAGGCGACCCGGCGCTGGTGGCAACGCTGGTCGAGTACGCGCTCGATCGCCACTACCCGCACCTGAAGGATGCAGCCAGCCCCGGCCTCGCGCTGCTGCAGGCGGTGGGCGAGCGGCAGCTGGCGCTGGTGGTCGAATGGCTGCGGGTGGGCTTCATCCACGGCGTGATGAACACCGACAACGTCACCATCGCCGGCGAGACGATCGACTACGGGCCGTGTGCGTTCATGGACGCCCATGATCCGACCACCGTGTTCAGCTCCATCGACCACCAGGGCCGCTATGCGTTCGGCAACCAGCCGCGCATCATGCTCTGGAACCTGGCCCGTTTCGCGGAGTCGCTGCTGCCGTCGATCGACGCTGATGGCGAGCGGGCGGTCGAACAGGCGACGGCATTGCTGCATGAACTGGCCGACACCTTCGAAGCCGGCTGGCTCGCGATGATGGGCCGCAAGCTCGGGCTGTCGGGCAGTGAGCCGGACGATCGGGCGCTCTGCGACGACCTGCTGTCGTGGATGACGCAGGCCAGGGCCGACCACACGAACACCTTCCGCGCGCGGGCGGTCGACGGGCTGCCCTCTGGCGCCGTCTTCGACGACCCGGCGTTCGGAGAATGGCATGCGCGCTGGCGGGCCCGGCTCGGCCGGCTGGGCGATGCACTGCCGGCCGTGTTCGACCGGATGCGTGCGGCCAACCCGGCCTACATCCCGCGCAATCACCAGGTCGAGGCGGTGCTGGCCGCCGGCTCGACGGGCGACCTTGCGCCGATGCACCGCTTGCTCGACGTGCTGGCCGACCCGTATGCGGCGCGCGACGGGCTCGACGATTACGCGCAGCCGGCGGTGCCGGACGGGCGGGTGTACCAGACGTTCTGCGGGACCTGAGCTGCGGGACGGGGCCTTGCGATGGTTTGTCGCGTTGCTGTCAGCCGGGCCTTTCTTCCAGTGGCGGGACTGTGCGGCCGCGGTATCATCCGCCCCGGGCCGTCGCTCGAGCGCCCGGCTCCCCAGCGCAGGGATCACCCGCTTCATTTGCCGTCCAACGGAGGTTTCCAATGACCACTCGTGCAGCTACCCTGCCGCGCCTGCAGCGCGCGCTTGCCGCCGCTTCCCTCGCCGCCTTCTCGGTGGCGCTCGCGCCGGCCGTGATGGCGCAGGCCTATCCGACCAAGCCGCTTCGTATGGTCATTCCGTTCGCGCCCGGTGGCGGCAGCGACTTCATCGGCCGCATCGCTGCGCAGCAACTGTCCGACTCGCTCGGCCATCAGGTCGTCGTCGAGAACCGCGGCGGTGCCGGTGGGTCGCTCGGCGTCGAGGTCGGCATGAAGGCGGCGCCCGACGGCTATACGCTGACGCTGATCGCCGCCAGCTATCCGGTGAACCCGGCGCTGTACAAGCTCAACTTCGATCCGATCAAGGACATCCAGCCGGTAATCCAGATGTCGCAGGGGCCGTTCCTGGTGGCCGTGCATCCGACGCTGCCGGTCAAGACGGTGAAAGACCTGATCGCGCTGGCGAAGAAGAATCCGGGTGGTCTCAACTACGCCACCAGCGGGCAGGGCAGCATCGTGCACCTGGCCACCGAGCACTTCGCCAGCATGGCCGGGATCAAGATGACCCATATCCCGTACAAGGGTACCGGCCCGGCGCTGACCGACACGATCGGCGGCCACACCCAGCTGATCTTCGGCAGCATCGCCTCGACGCTGCCGTTCGTGCGCTCCGGCAAGCTGCGCCCGATCGCGGTGACCACCGCCAAGCGCATCGGCGCCGAGCCGACCATACCGTCGATCGGCGAGACGGTGCCCGGCTATGACGTCACCAACTGGCACGGCATCCTCGTGCCGCGCAACACGCCGCGCCCGATCGTCGACCGCATCAACGCCGACCTGCAGAAGGCGCTGTCGAACAAGGAGATGATCACGCGCCTGAACGCCGACGGCGTCGAGCCGGCCGGCGGCACGCCGGAAGCCTTCGGTGCCCGCATCGCGCGTGAGATCGACCTCTGGAAGAAGATCGTCGCGCAGGCGGGCGTCAAACCCGAGTAACCAGAACGCATCAGGGTCTGACCCCAGGGTCAGACCCCGAGGTCAGGAACCTTTCGGGCGCGGGCTAGGCTTCGTACCTGCGCCGTACGGGGCTTCGGTGCGCCGATGAAGGCGAAGTCGACCTCCGGTGCGCGGCCGCTGACGATGTCGGCGATCGCCTGGCCCGAGCCGCAGGCGTGGGTCCAGCCGAGCGTGCCGTGCCCGGTGTCGAGGTACAGGTTCGGGATGCGGCTCTGGCCGATCAACGGCACGTTCGACGGCGTGGCCGGCCGCAGCCCGGTCCAGTAGCGCACCTGCGAGCGGTCGCCGGCCTCCGGGAACAGCGCGAACATGCGCTCGACGATCGCGCGGCAGCGGGTCTCGTTGAGGTCGGTGTCGTAGCCGTTGAGCTCGGCCGTGCCGGCGCAGCGCAGGCGATCGCCCAGCCGCGAGAACACGATCTTGTACGCGTCGTCAGTCAGGCTCACGTTCGGCGCGACATGCTGCGGGCCGACCGGAAGCGTCACCGAGTATCCCTTCGCCGGATAGATCGGCACGTCGATGCCGACCGTGCCGAGCATGCGTGCGCTGTAGCTGCCCATCGCCATCACGAAGGCATCGGCGCGCAGCGTCGACGGCGTGCCGTTGGCGTCGACAATCCGCACCGATTCGATCCGGCCGCCCGCGAGGTCGAGGCCGAGGATGCGCGTCTCGTTCAGGAAGGTGGCGCCGCGTGCAGCGGCGCGCTTCGCCAGCTCGACGCTGAACGTGTGCGCGTCGCCCGATTCGTCGCTGGGCGTGAAGCTGCCCCCGACCAGCCGGTCGCGGGCCGAGGCGAGCGCCGGCTCGATGCGCACGCAGGCATCGGCATCGATCATGTCGACCTCGCAGCCGTGGTCGCGCATCACCTGCGCCGGAGCGAGCGCTGCATCGAACTCCTTCTGGTCGGTGTAGAAGTGCAGGATGCCACGTGTGAGGTGGTCGTACTCGAGGCCGGTCTCGGCGCGCAGGGCCTGCAGCGTCGCCCGGCTGTAGAGGCCGAGGCGTACGATCTGCGCGATGTTGTGTCGGGTGCGCGAAGGCAGGCACTCGAGCAAGAAGCGCGCGCACCAGCGCCACTGCGCCGGGTCCATGCGCGGCCGGAACAGCAGCGGCGCATCTTCGCGCGCGAGCCACTTCAGTACCTTGAGCGGTGCCGACGGATTGGCCCAGGGCTCGGCATGGCTGACCGAGATCTGGCCGCCGTTGGCGAAGCTGGTTTCGTTGCCGGCGACCGGCTGGCGGTCGATCACGGTGACTTCATGGCCCGACTTGTTCAGGAACCAGGCTGCGGTGGTGCCGATGACACCGGCACCGAGCACGATGACTTTCATCGCTTTCTCCAGGGTTGTGCGGACAGGGAGGCAGTGTCGATGAACCCGACTACCGCCCGACTGTCCGTTTACCTGAGAGATTGCGCGTTACGGACGCTCAGGCGTCCGCAGCCACGTTGCCCCTTCGGTGGACCCCATCCTGCCTGCGTTTCACCAGGCTTTCACCAGGGATTCGCAGTACAGCCGGGTCGCTCTCCAGTCTGCCAAACCGTATCCAGTATATGGGCCTGAGCGATCCCGGGCGGGTTGCGCCTTCGGCGGCCGGTCGTGGCCTACTGCACCTGCACTTTCAACTACAACTGTACCTGCACGACCGACACTCTCCTGAATACGGATCGAGTCTAAGCCCGTTGTCCGGCTGCGGTCAACCGACCGGTCTTCGTTGACACCGACCGGTCTTTGTTCCGGCGTCAGGCCATGCCGATCGGCTCGGCCAGCGGATCACGAATCTCGCCCGGACGATCGTGCATCATCTGCTCGAGTTCGTCGCGCGTACCCTTGTACGCCGGGTCATCGAAACGGTTGACCATCTCGCCGGGGTCATTGCGCAGGTCGTAGAGTTCGCCTGCGCCGCTGCCCAGTTCGAACGTGCACTTGGCATCGCGGGTGCGTACCGTGCGCAGTTTCAGCGCTACGCCGCAGCGCGACGCATGCACATGCCACTCGCTGTAGGCAACCGGGCGGTCCTGCGCTTCGCCGCGCATCAGCGGCAGCAGGCTGCGGCTCTGCGCGCCATCGGCCAGCCGGGCGCCGCCCGCTTCGCAGAAGGTGGCCGCGAGGTCGACCGTGGACACCGGGCTGTCGACGACCTGCCCGGCCTGGATACCCGGCCCACGCGCGATCATCCCGATACGCAGCAGATCTTCATACGGGATCGGATGCTTCAGGTAGAGGCCGTGGTTGCCGAGCATGTCGCCGTGGTCCGTGCTGTAGACCACGAGGGTGTCCTGCGCGATGCCCTGCGCCTCGAGTGATTCCATCAGCCGGCCGACGTTGTGGTCGATGAGAGAGATCATCGCGTAGTAGTTCGCGGTCATCTCGGCAAGCTGCTCGTCGGTCTGGTCCGGGCAGCGCGAGCCTTCGGTACGGAATTTCAGCATCACCGGGTCGCTCAGGTCGGGCTTGCCTTCGAGCACCGCGCGATGCCACCACGGGCGGCGCTCGAGATCCTTGGTGCGGTGCTGCGGCAGCGTGAGCGAACGCGGGTCGTACAGGCCTGACCACGGGGCCGGTGCATCGAACGGATGGTGCGGGTCGGGGAACGACACCCAGGCGCAGAACGGCTTGCTGCGCTCCTGGCGCCCGATCCATTCGATCGTGCGGTCGGCGCACCAGGTGGAGGTGTGCCAGGCGACCGGCAGTGCCGAATGCCAGGTCTGTGCCGCCCCGGTGCCTGCACGGGTCTCGGCCGCCCACAGCGCGGCCGCTTCCTCGTCGCGGCCGCGGGTGCGCAGCCAGCGTTCGTAATGGCCGACGATCGGACGCTGTGGCGGACGCGCCCGGTGCATGTGCCCGAGCACCATCAGTTCCGCGCGCTCGAATCCCATGTAGGGGCCGAGCCAGCCGCGGTCGTACAGTTCGCCGTTGAAGCGGTCTTCCGGCGTGCCGGTGGGCGCGAAGGTGGCCTTGGTGGCGAAGTGGGCCTTGCCGATGAAGGCGGTTGCGTAGCCGGCCCGGGCGAGCGCACCGGCAAAGCCCTGTTCACCGACCGCCGGGTCGAGGTCGACACCGTTGTCCCACACGCCGTGCGTGAGCGGCAGCATGCCGGTGAGCATCGACGCGCGCGAGGGCTGGCAGACCAGGTTGGGCGTGATCGCCGCCTTGAAACGGGTGCCTTCGCGTGCGAGCCGGTCCAGGTGCGGCGTCTGGATCTCCGGCCGCTCGAAGCCGTAGCAGTCGCCGCGCTGCTGGTCGGACGTGATGAACAGGATATTGGGGCGGTTAGCCGTGGGGGTCATGGTGCGTTCTTTCCGAGTACGCTGTAGATGTCGCGGAACTGCCGGGCCTGCTCGTC
>CAMDXD010000012.1 GCA_945877995.1 Bordetella parapertussis | reverse complement strand
TCGCGCTGCATCGAAGGCCACGAGCTTGAGTGGTGCTTTAGTCTTGGTCATAGATCGTCTCCAAGTTCAGATGCCAGCTTCAATGCGTGGCGGATATCGCGCTTCTGGCTCGACTTGTCACCTGCGTTGAGCATGACAACGATCACCCGGCCGCGACGGACGAATTACAGCCGGTATCCCGGACCGAAATGGACCCTCATCTCGGAGACTTCGCCTTCGATTGGCTGCCAGTCGCCGAGACTTCCTGCTTCTGCTTGCCGTAGGCGTGCCGCGATGCGGATCTGAGCGCGTTTTTCCTTCAGGGCATCGAGCCAAGCGACGAACTCTTCGGTCTGGCGGACGGTGAACATGCTCCGACTGTATCCGAATGGCTACATAAGGTCAAGCGGAGTGAATTTGGTGCGGTCCAACGTCGGGTTAGCCTCGCTAGCGCCTCCGTTCGCCATGCCTTGGGTCTCGAAGATGGGCACGCACCACGAGAATGCGAATCGTGCCTACGGTCTCCCTGTAGATGACCGAGTAGGGAAAATTCTGGAGTGGATGCACTCGACGCGAATCTCCCGCTGGACGACCGATGTTCGGGAACTCGGTCAGCAGAGCCATCAAACGCTCGAACTCGTCCAGGAATCGGTTCGCGAGGTTAGCGCCCCCTTCATCGCGGTAGAACTACGCCGCCTCAAGAAGGTCATCTTCAGCGCCTCGATGAAGAACATACATCGTCAAATCCGGGCGCGTACCCTTGCCAGCGCATCCGGACCCGAGACCAGCACAGAGGGGTCTGTATCGGCCTCCTCATCGCGGATGGCTGCAAGTTCGTTCCAGCGCGCCTCCCGCTCGCGGTCGGCGTCCAGGCTGCGGATGACCTCGTCCAACAGCCGCGCGCGATCGGGCGGCGCCAGTTCCAGGACCTGCTTCGCGAGCACTTCGACTGGGAGGGACATGACCTGTCTCCTATACAAGCCGGTAGCTTTCCACACTTCTACGGCGGCTTAGCACAACGAAGGTCACGACTGGTTAACGTGACGTAGGGAGACGAAACTGCCGGTTACCTTCGCTGGTTATCTCCATAACCCGCGCGGCTTTCTCAGGAAATGTACCGGCACCTCTGTGACTTACGAAACGTGGCCCGCTAGTGCCTCGCATAATGGCGCGCCCAAAAGCAGCACGCAACAAGCCCGTACGTTATTCGTCAGGTCATCTGCAACGGTGAACCCGGTGATGTCATTCAGGCCCGATCACCACTTACCTCCACCAGCTCCGCATTCGCTTTCCCATCCACCGGCGGTGACTTCAGGCTGGCAGTGAACGATCCATCCGCCAACGCCTCCAGTACGCTCGTGCGCGCACCGGGCCGCACCTTGACCTGGATGATCGTCACCCGGTGGGCGCCTCTTCCGCCCGGCCCGTTAGCGCTCGCCGGGCAGCGTCAACGCGACCAGGTCATCGACCCGCGCTGCGGTTTCGAGGCTGCGTAATCGTCCCACGAACTGCTCGTACTGCCCCGCATCGATCTGCAACCCAGGCACGAACCCCTGCAGCTCCCTTGCGCCCTGCTCGAAGTCCCACATCAGCTCCCGCCCCCCATACTCCCCGACAACCCTTGACCCGTCGTCCATCTCGCAGGTGATCCTCGGGCAGAAGATGTCCCGGTTCACCTCGCCGACGATCTCCGTGCGCTTCAACAGTTCGGCCACCCGCGCTGCGCGATCTGCATCCGCCGCCACCGGCGCCGCATGCGGGTCGTAGAACTGCAGCACCGGGTAGTCACCGTCCACCAGCGTCGTCGCGAGCAGGAAAGCCGTCCGTCCGAACGGATGCCCGTCCTTGCCGATGCCGCGCGGGAAGCGTGGTGATGGGTACAGCGTCTCAAGGTGGTTCATCTGCAGCGTGATGCGTGCGATGCGCCGAGCGTCGATGCGCTGCTTCGCCACCATTTCCTTCGCGAGGCGGATCACCGGCTGGTTGAAGCCGGGCGTCGGGTAGACCTTGAACTTCACGTCCAGTACTTCCCAGCGCTGGCCGAGGTCGGCGACGATGTCTCCGAGGTCGGCCTGCAGCGGGCCGTGGAAGGCATACGAGAGTTCGCCGTGGTTGTTGCCGGTGAACGCGTTGTAGAAGCCGCCGGCGCCTTCGAGTGCGGTCTCGGCGCCCGCGAACGAATGCGCAGCCAACGTCGCAGCCCAGATAGCGTTGCGCGAGGCCTGCGCTTCGGCGAAGTCTGCATCCATCGCGCCGACGCGCTGGCCTTCGATCAGGCTGCCAGCGAAGCTCGCAGCCAGCGTGATCGCATGGATCGTCTGGTGCGCATCCAGGCCCATAAGCTTCGCGACCGTCGCGGCGCAGCCGAGGATGCCGTAGGTCGGGCTCGACCGGAAGCCGCGGGCGTTGGTCGACGGCAGGAAGTCGCGTGCGCAGCGGCACTGCACCTCGTAGCCGGCGGCGATCGCGGTGATCAGTTCGCGACCGCTGCGTCCTTCGCCCTCGGCGGTGGCCAGCGCCGCGGGAATGATCAACACGCCCGGGTGGGTGAGCATGTGGTACGAGTCGCACTGGTTGTTGACTGCGATGGCCACGCCATTCGCGAACGCTGCGCCTGCGCGCGTGACGCGGGTGCCGGTCACCCAGAGCGTCGCGCCCTGTCCGGCACCGACGAGGGTGTTGCCGATACGCTCCTGCGCGATCACCGCCTCGCGAGCGGCGATCGGCCTCGGTGCGCCGTGGCACGCCATCGCGACCGTCATCGCGTGGTTGATGAGGGCCTTGGCTTTGTCGACCACGGCGGCCGGCAGCGCCTCGAATGACAGGCCGTGCACGAACTCGCCTAGTTCCACTGCGAGGGGCCTTGCGCGCATGACTCTCTCCTCGTTGCTGCGTGTGGACAAACGCCAACCTGTCGACCATCATACCTTGCAGCTTCGGTGGTCGTCCGCCAGCAGGAGGAACAGCGTGTCTCGATACGGTTTGCTCGTCGCCGGGTTCCACTATCCGGACATCGCGGCCGATGAGTTCGATGAGTGGTACGACACCGAGCACATCCCGGAGCGCATGGGTGTCCCCGGTTTTCTCAACGCGCAACGCTGGGTCGCTACCGATGGTTCGCGCACCGCGCTGGCCACCTACGACCTCACCAGCCTGGATGTGCTGAAGCACCCGGCCTACACCGTGCGCAAGGGCGACGAACGTACGCCCTGGTCGCGGCGCATCGCGCGCAAGACGACGCTGTTCCTGCGCCTGACGGCTGAGCAGATCCTGCCCGGCGACGTAGCTGGTCCGGAGGGTGCCGGTGGCCTGCTGATGTTCGCCACCAACGTGGCTCCGGAAGCCGAGGCTGACTTCAATGCCTGGTACGACCAGGAGCACATCCCGCTGCTGGCGAAGGTGCCCGGCGTGCTCGCTGCGCGCCGGTTCCACACGCGCGAGGGTGCGCCAGCGTATGTGGCGCTCTATCACCTCGAGCATCCCGCCGTGGCCGAGTCGCCGAAGTGGCAGGCCGCGCTCGAGACGCCGTGGACCGCGCGTATCGATCCACACTTGAAGGACAGCCTGCATCTGGTATTCGCGCGCTACGAGGCTCGTCATGCGTGACGCCTCGCCAGCCGCGTTGGCGGTGCTGCTCGCTGCCATCGCCGCACCTGCGCTGGCAGCCGAGGCCTGGCCCGCGCGCCCGGTGCGCGTGGTCGTGCCGTTCGCGCCCGGCGGCACGTCGGACATCATGGCGCGGGTAATGTCGCAGCAGTTCTCCGAGCAGCTTGGGCAGGCGTTCCTGGTCGACAACCGCCCCGGCGCCAGCGGCTTCATCGGCCACGGGCTGGTCGCGAAGTCGGTGCCGGACGGGCACACGATCGCCACCGTCGACGACGGCTTCTCGATCATCCCGTCGGTCAAGAAGGAGATGCCCTATGACCCGGTGCGCGACTTCACCTTCATCACCGAGGTGATGTCGGTGCCGCGCGCACTGGTGGTGCGCCCGACGCTGAAGGCGGCAACGGTCAAGGAGTTCATCGCGCTGGCGCAGGCGAGCCAGGGGCGGATGACCTATGCCTCCGGTGGCAGCGGCGGCATCAACCACCTGTCCGCCGAGTTGTTCAACCTCGCGGCGAAGGTAAAGCTGATCCACGTACCGTACAAGGGCGCGGGCGCCGCGACCACTGGCGTGCTCACCGGCGAGAGCGACATGGTGATCGCCGCTGCGCCGACGGTGGTGGCGCAGGTGAAGGCAGGCAAGCTGCGCGCGCTAGGCGTGACTACCGAAGCCGGCAAGCGCTTCGCCGCGCTACCGGACATTCCGTCGCTCGCCGATGCCGGCATCAGTGGCATGGTGATCCACACGTGGTTCGGCTTCCTCGGGCCGGCGAGGATGCCGGCAGCGGTGGTCGACCGGATCCAGTCGGAGGTCGCTCGCGCAGTCGCCACGCCGTTCGTCAAGGAGCGACTGCAGGGCGCGGACCTCACTGGTTCGACCTCGAAGGCGTTCTCGGCGATGGTACGAGGTGAGATGAAGCGCTGGGCAGGCGTCGTGGATGCGGCGGGGGTGGAGCGCGAGTAGCGCTGGCGCTGTGGCTGGCAAAGCCCCGGGTGGTTGTATCCCCTTCACCGCAAGCAGGCGTGAAACCTCGCGGTAGAAATGGCCCGACGCCATCACGTGGCCTATCCGCGCAGCGACATCACCCACCACAGCAGCACCCCTGCGACCGCCACCCAGATCACGATGATCGCGATGGCCCCGGCAAGGCTTCGCGGCCGGCCGGCGGACGCGTCGAGCAACCGCTCGGCTTGCGCCCGCGAGTCTGCAAGTACGTCCGGCGGCAGCAAGCGTATGGTCAGCCAGATCAGGCCGGGCAGCAGGATCAGGTCGTCCAGGTAGCCGAGCACCGGTATGAAATCCGGGATGAGGTCGATCGGGCTCAGCGCATACGCGACGACGAAAGCGGCCAGGGCCTTCGCATGCCACGGCGTGCGCGGGTCCTTGACGGCAAACCAGAGCGTGAACCCGTCGCGCTTGATGCGTCGGGCCCATGCCCGTGCGGTGTCGAGCACCTTCACAGGAAGGCTGGCGCTGCGCCCTGCCGGCGTTGGCGATTCACGCGGGCAGTCCCAGGAACCCCTTCACGTTCCCGATGAACGTCGCTTGCCGATGCGCCCGTATCTCGCGTGTCGACGAGCCGATGTGCGGCACCAGCATCACCTGATCCATGGCGCGCAGTTCCGCCGGTACCCGAGGCTCGTCCTCGAACACTTCCAGCCCGGCGCCTGCGATCACGCCCGAGGCCAGTGCCTCGATCAGAGCGGACTCGTCCACCACCGCGCCCCGACTCACGTTCACCAGGAAGCCCTGTGGGCCGAGCGCGGCCAGGACGTGTGCATCTACCAGCCTCCGGGTGGCTGCGGTCGAGGCACAGCACACCACGAGGCAGTCGACCGCTTCGGCCATCGGCACCAGCGCCGCGAAGTACGGCCACGGCGCATCCGCCTTCGGCGAAGGTCCATGCCACACGACCTTCATGCCGAACCCTTCGACTCTGCGTGCCACCGCGCGCCCGATCGACCCCAGCCCCACCAACCCGACGGTCTTTCCGCGCAGGTCGGTGCTCATCGGGAACGGGCTGTCGGCCCAGCGACCGGCGCGCACGAAGCGGTCGGCTTCGCACAGGCGGCGCATGGTGCCGATCATCAGCCCGAGGGCGACGTCGGCCACCGCCTCGTCGGTCCAGTCCGGTGTGTTGCTCACGGTGATGCCGTGGGCCTTCGCCGCGGCGAGGTCGAACGTGCCGTGGCCCATGCCGAAGCAGGCGACATGGCCGAGGTTCGGCAGCTCATCGAGGTCGCGTGCCGTGAAGCCGCGCACGCCGGTGGTCACCAGTACGCGAATGCGCGCGCCGTGTTCGCGCAGGAAGGCATCGGCGTCGGGTAGAAGCCAGCGTCGGTGCAGCGTGCAGAACGTCTCCGCTTCGGCGAGCGCCGGTGGATAGACCGGCGCGATCGCCAGCAGTTCCGGGCGTTCGCCAGCAGCCATCAGGGCTTCTCGCCGAGTACTTCCAGGGCGTTCAGCGACAGGATGCGCTCGCGCTGTGCATCGGTGAGACCGTCGACCTGCGCGAGCATGCCGAGCGGATCGTCCTCGGCCATGTCGAACGGCGCGTCGGTGCCGATCATCACGCGATCGGCGCCGACGCGGCGGATCAGGAAACGCAGCGACTCGACGTCATGGGTCAGCGAGTCGAAGCGGAAGCGGTGCAGCTGAGACTCGGGCGGGTTCGACGTGTTGGCCTTGGCTTCCTTGCGCACCTGGTAACCGTGGTCGAGCCGGCCGAACTGATAGGGCAGGTGGCCGCCGCCGTGGGCGAGGATGAAGTCGAGGTCGGGGAGTGCGTCGAGCGTGCCGTCGAGCATCAGGTGCGAGGCCATCAGCGCCGTGTCGAACGGCAGGCCATGGGTGTTGCCGAGGTAGTAGCTGCAGAGGTCCTTGGGCAGCGCGCCTGCGATGTACGGATGGGCAAACACTGCCACCTTGAGTTCCGCTGCGCGCTTGAGCACCGGGCGGAACTTCGCATCCGAGACCAGGTCGCCCTTGATGCGGCAGCCGAGCTCGACCGCGCGGAAGCCGTGCTCGCGCGTGGCGCGCTCCAGTTCGGCGACTGCGGCATCGATGTCCTGCATCGGCAGCGTTGCCATGCCGCGGAAGCGTGTCGGGCGCGAGGCCACCATCGCGGCGATGCCGTCGTTGAGTACGCGCGCGGCATCGAGGCCCTTGTCGGCGTCGAGCCAGTAGAAGAACACCACCGGCGTCACCGACAGCACCGAGATGTCGATGCCCTTGCGGTCCATGCCTGCGATCTTGGCGTCGACGTCATGGAACTCGGGAAACAGCGGCGAGCCGTGGTTGTCGTCACGCACCAGCGCCTCGTCGGCGCCGGTGCCGCGCACCGTCATGCCGAAGTCGCTCGGCCGCTGGCGGATCGCCTCGACCATGGCCCTGGGCAGCACATGGCTGTGCATGTCGATCACCGGCGGCTTGTTGCCCTTCATGCTGCGACTCCAGTCGTTCGTTCGTGTGGCTTGTGTGTTGCGTGCATCGAAGGCTCAGTCGCCCTTGATGCCCGCGTCGCGTATCACCTGTGCGAAGCGCTTCGACTCGCTGCGGATGAACGCGCCGAATTCCTCGGGCGTGCTGGTCATCGGTTCGACGCCGGCGCTCGCGAACTTGGGTTTCATGTCCGGTGCGCTGACGGACTTGGCCAGTTCAGCGTTCAGTCGATTGATGATCTCACGCGGGGTGCCGGTCGGTGCCAGCATGCCGTACCAGACGCTGATCTCGAAGTTCGGGAAGCCCGATTCCTTCGAGGTCGGCACGCTCGGCAGGTCACCGAAACGTTCCGGCATCAGCACCGCCAGCGCGCGTACCCGCCCAGCATTGATCTGCTGCACGGCAGCCGGTGCGGCGACCACCAGCATGTCGGTCTCGCCACCGACCAGCGCGCCGAGCGCGACGCCGGATCCCTTGTAAGGTACGTGCACGATATCGAGCTTCTCGAGGCTCTTCAGCAGCTCGGGTGCAAGGTGTGTGGTGGTACCAACCCCGCCGGAGCCGTAGTTCAGGCGGCCCGGAGACTTGCGTGCGATCTGCACCAGGTCCCTCAGATTCTTCGCCGGCACCGACGGATGCACGACCAGCACATTGCGCACCGCGCCGACCAGCGCGATCGGCGCGAGGTCTTTCTGCGGGTCGTAGTTGAGCTTGGTGTACATCAGCGGGCTTAGCGCGATCACCGGCGAGCTGAGAACGATGGTGTAGCCGTCCGGTGCGGCACGCGCAGCCAGTTCGAGGCCGACGTTGCCGCTCGCGCCGGGGCGCGATTCGATCACCAGCGGCTGGCCGAGGTTCTCGGCGAGCCGCGACGACACCAGGCGGCCGACCAGGTCGGTCGGGCCGCCGGGCGGGAACGGCGAGATCATCCGGATCGGACGGTTCGGGTACTGCGGCTGTGCCTGAGCGGGCAGGGCCAGCGTGGCGACGGTTGCCACCGACATCAACCCGAGCAGTGCTGCCGGGCCGTTCGAACGTTCGTGCTGCATGAAACCTCCTCCGGGCGCGCAGCCCTCTGCGGGGCGGCGCGCCACGTGTTGCGTGGGTTGACGGCCTGGCTAGTAGTGCGACTTGAAGCTGATCGCTTCCCGGTACTGCAGGTCTTCGAGGTCGATGTACGAGCGCTTCGTCTCCTTGTCGACCGTGTACTGGATCTTCTTGTCCGTCTCGTTGGTCGCGCGGATGTCGAGCAGTTCCAGGTATTCCTTTACCTCCCACTCGTGCGCACCGGCGATGCCAGCCGGCGCGTAGATCATCGAGCCGGGCCCGACCTCGAACTCCTCGCCGTTGAAGTTGCGCACCGTCGCATGGCCGGCGATCACGTAGTAGCAAGCCTCGATCGGATGCCAGTGCAGCTGCTCGTAGGTGCCAGGCTTGTAGGTGGCGCGGCCGACGCGCACCCGGTCGGTATCCTGTACGCCGGGCCAGCCGATCAGGCGCTGGTAGGTCTGGCCGTCGGTGACGCCCCGTTTGCCTGGGAAGTCGGCTTCGCTGATCACGCGCAGCGTCGGTTTCACGTCCATGCTGTGTTCCTCCTCCATCGTGGATCTCGCGTCCACGGCTGGCCGGACATTCACCGAATTCAGCAGGCGTGTCAACGGCTGCCAAAGCCCCGTTCCGGGGTGCGGCGATCAGCTGGCGAGATGTCCCGTCTTCACCAGGATCGTGCAGCCTTCGTTACTGAACGGCCGATGCGTGCTCAGGTGCGGGCTGCGGATCCAGCTGCCGGCCGGGTAGCGTCCGTATTCGTCCTCGAACACGCCGTCGATCACGTAGATCTCTTCCCCGCCCCAGTGCCGGTGCGCCTGGAAGCGAGTGCCGGGTGCCCAGCGTACCAGCGCCGTGTGCTCGGTGCGGAACTCGCACAGCGGCAGCACGCTCAACCCGTCGACCAGGCCTGGCCGCCAAGGTGTGCTGTGCGTGTCGACGACCACCTGCTGCAGGTCCTCGGGGTGCACATGGCGCAGTTTCACGAACAGCGTGCAGCCACCGGCGGAGCCGGGCGCATGGCTCGACCCCGGGGGGTTGCGCATGAAGGTGCCCGGAGCATGGGTGCCCGCCTCGTCTTCGAAGTCGCCGTCCAGCACGAAGATTTCTTCGCCGAGGTGGTGCCGGTGCGTCGGGAAGCGCGAACCTGGCGCGTAGCGGACGATGGAGGTCGCACGCGCCACTTCGCCGCCATCGCGCTCGAGCATCTTGCGCTGTACGCCGGGCGAGGGCGAGTCCACCCATTCGAGGGCATGGGTGTCGATGGCGACGCGCTGGCTGAAATCGGCATTGATTTGCACACATGCATTATCGGCGTTGGCACTGGAAACGGCCATGGCTGCCGAGCCGTCTGGGTGCGCTGGCGTACAGACGCCGGCCTGTGGCGACAGTAGAAGCAGTGGGACATCCACCACGCCGGAAGTGAACACGCCATGCACTCGTTCAGGAATCAGATGTCGGTCGCCCTACTGGTCGCCGCCGCCGTTCCGCTACGCGTCCGTCACCAGCGAGTGCGATGTGTTCATCGACTGGGCGGACAAGGATCTGGTTGTCGCCAGGGAGCGCCTGTCGAGCCTGCAGGCGCAGGCAGCCGAGGCCGCTGCAGACGTGAAGGGCAAGCTCGACGGACAGGTCGCCGCGACGCAGACCAACCTCAGGTCGGACGAAGCCCGGCTGGGTACCTGAAGAAGGCGACCGCAAAGCGCTGAAGGGAGTTCGAGAACGACGTCAGCGTGGCGGTGGCGCGGCTGCGGGCCTCCGCGGGGCTCTGATGCCGTAGCGGGGCGAGAGATTATCATCGGGGCGTGTTGTGAACCCCGCCGACCGAATCCCTTGCCGGAAATCCGATGCGTGCTGTCGAGCGCTTTGTTTCGATCCAGTCTTTGTTCATGGCGATGGTCCTCGTGCTGCTTCCCGCTGCCGCGCGCGCACAGGACATCGTGCCTGGCCCGTGGGGCGACCTGGTCGAGGCGGTGAAGCCGCTCTCCCTTCGCTCCGGCGCCGAACGGGTCACCCACTACCGCCGGCTGCAGATGAATGCGATGTCCAACCACTTCCGCTCGCTGGAGGCGGTGTTCAACTACGGCGCGCCGTTCGCCGGGCACACGGTCTCTGATGCTGAAGCCATGGTCGGCCTCGCCGAGGGATGGCCCGGGCTGTTCGTGGCGGGCAGCGCGATGGCGCCGGGCACCTGGGGTGCACGGCCGGCCATCTGGACGGAGCCCGATTGTTTCGCGCAGCATGTCGTCGGCTTGCAGTCGGCCGTACGCGACCTGCGCGACACCCTCAGGGCGAGTGACCGCAGCCGCGACGCAGCCGCCATGACCGCGGTGCGCCACCAGTGCCTCGCCTGCCACCAGCGCTTCCGCGAGTTCCGCCCCGGTACCCGCTGACTCGAACAGCACGCCGAAAACCCGGGTCAGACACGCATTTCGTGCAGGCCGCCGTCCCGCAGGTACAGCGTCCGCTCCCCGAACCAGCCGATGTCCTCTGGATCGTGTGTGATCATCACGATCGGGATACCGATGCGGGTGAGCAGCCGGTCGAGTTCGCCGCGCGTGCGCTGGCGCAGTTCCGGATCGAGCGCCGAGAAGGGTTCGTCGAGCAGCAGCGCGCGCGGATCATTGACGAGTGCGCGGGCGAGCGCGACGCGCTGGCGCTGTCCGCCGGAGAGTTCGCCCGGACGCTGCAGCGCGACCTCGCGCAGTTCGAGCGCATCGAGCCAGCGCTCGACTGCGTCGCCACCGGCGTTGCGCGGTGGGTTGCGCAGGCCGCGCGACAACCCGAAGGCGACGTTCTGGCGCACGTTGAGCCCGGGGAAAAGCGCGTAGTCCTGGAACAGGTAGCCAAACCGGCGCGCTCTTGCGGGTACGTTAATACGCGTGTCCGAATCGAACAGCGTCTCGCTGCCGAACAGGATACGGCCTCGGTCGGGCGCGAGCAGCCCGGCGATCGTCTGCAGCGTGAGGCTCTTACCCGCACCCGACGGCCCGTAGATGACGGTGCGCGCGGCCGTGGTCTCGAACGCCACCTTCAGTTCGAAGCGACGTCGCACGCCGCCGATCGTCTTCGCGATGTCGACGCTGAAGTTCATCGCCGCGCCCCCGCCGGCACCAGCCGCCCGGCCAGCAGCAGCACGACGATGCAGGTCACCGAGGTGATCAGCACCAGTGTGTTGGCGATCGAGTCCTGCCCGGCCTGCACCGCCTCGTACACCGCGATCGACAGGGTCTGCGTCTTGCCCGGGATGCTGCCTGCGACCATCAGCGTCGCGCCGAACTCGCCCATCGAGCGCGCGAACACCAGCAGCGTGCCGGCCAGGATGCCGGGCCAGGCGAGCGGGACCGTCACCCGGAAGAACACGGCCCACTCGCCCAGACCGAGCACCCGCGCCGCCTGCTCGAGTTGCGGATCGACTCCCTCGAACGCCGTGCGCGCCGCCTTGAGCACGAGCGGAAATGCCACCAGCGAGGCGGCGATCACCGCGCCCTGCCAGGTGAAGATCAGGTTGATGCCGAAGGTGTCGTATAGCCAGCCGCCGAGCCAGCCGCGCCGGCCGATCAGCACCAGCAGGTAGTAGCCGAGCACGGTCGGCGGCAGCACGAACGGCAGCGTGAGGATCGCATCCACCAGCTCACGGCCGGGGAAGGCCTTGCGCGCAAGCAGCCAGCCGACGGCCGTGCCCAGCACCAGGTTGATACCGGTCGCCCACGCGGCCACCTTCAGCGTGAGGCCGAGCGTGATCCAGACAGCGGGGTCGGGTGCGGTGATCAGGTCGACATCCCTCGTGCCGGCGCGCGTGCGCAGTTCATGGTTTCAGGAAGCCCTGGCGCGCGAGCGCGGCCTGCGCCGCCGGCGACAGCAGGAAATCGACGAAGCGGCGTGCGACGTCCGGACTGGCGCTGCCGGCGATCGCGGCTGCAGGGTAGAGGATGGGCGTCGATGTCGGCACCTCGAGCGCGACGCGCACCTTGTCCTTCAGGATCATTGCATCGGTGGCATAGACGAAGCCAGCGTCGACTTCGCCACGCGCCACGTAGTCCAGCGCCTGGCGCACGTTCTGCGCGAACACCACGCGCGGCTCGATCGCCGTCCACAGCTTCGCGGCGTCCAGCGCGGCACGCGCATAGCGCCCCGCCGGTACGCTGGTCGGGCTGCCGATCGCGATGCGGCGGAAGGCAGGCTGGCCGAGGTCTGCGAGCGCCGCAGGCCGCGCCTTCGCGTCGGCGGGTACCACGACGACCAGCGCGTTGCGCGCGAACGTGCGGCGTGAACCGGCGACCAGCAGCTTCCGGCTGCCGGCGCGGTCCATCGTCTCTTCGTCGGCCGAGGCGAAGACATCCACCGGGGCGCCACGCGCCACCTGGGCGAGCAGCGCGTCCGACGCCGCGAAGTTGAACACCACCCGCGTCCCCGGGTTCTGCGCCTCGAACAAAGGCGCCAGTTCGCGGAATGCGTTGTTCAGGCTTGCTGCCGCTGACACGGTGAGCTCTGCCGCCAGCGTCGGGCCGCCCGCGAGCAGCGCGAGCAGCGCCAGCAGAGGTCCCCGTGCGAGGGCGCCGATGCGCAGTCGGACGCGCGCCACCGGGCGCACGGGCACCGTTCGGCTCAACCCGCGACCCACGCCCTGAAATCGAACGCGTCCGGCACCGGCAGGATCAGGCTGCGCCGCGGCCCGAGCAGCTCGCGGGCCGAGTGGCCCTCGCCTTCGACATCCTCCGCGAACAGCACGTCGCCAGGGCCGAACACGCGGGTGCTGCCATCGCCCACCTGCAGTTCGACCGCACCGACCAGCGTGATCACGAACTGGCGGCGCGGCGGTGTGTGGAAGTCTGGCGATCCGTCGAGCGGATTCTCGCGGAACACCACGCCGCTCACGCCCGCCATCGCCGTCTTGTACGAGAACAGGGTGCCGAGGCGGAATTCGCCCATCGGTACCATCACGTCCTCGAAGTGCGACCGCCTGTCCTCGCCCATGTACACCCGCACGACCTTCTGTGCCTTGCCTGTCATCTCAATCCACCTTCGCACCCGATTTGCGCACTACGGCTGCCCACTTGGTCAGCTCCGATTCGATGATGGCGGAAAACGCCGCCGGCGTGCTGCCGATGATCTCGATGCCCTGGCCGAAGAAGGTCTCGCGCACGTCGGCCATCTTCAGGATCGCGGCCGTTTCCTCGAACAGCCGGTCGACGATCTCCGCAGGCGTGCCGGCTGGCGCCAGCATTCCGTACCAGGCGCTCGATTCGAATGCCGGCAGCGTCTCGGCGAAAGTCGCGACCTCGGGTGCGGCCGCCGAACGCTTCGCCCCGGTCATGCCGATCGCGCGCAGCTTGCCTGCCTTCAAATGGCCGATCACCGAGGGCATGCTGACCATCATCAGCGGTACCTGCCCGCCGAGCAGGTCGCTCACCGCAGGCGCCGCGCCGCGATAGGGCACATGCACGATGTCGATGCCGGTCCGGATCTTCAGCAGTTCCACGGACAGGTGCGCGGTCGAGCCGCTGCCGGCCGTTGCATAGTTGAGCTGGCCGGGGCGAGCCTTCGCGAACGCGATGAACTCCTTCAGCGAACGCACCGGCAGTGACGGGTGCGCCACCAGTATGTTCGGCACGCTGCCGACGAGCGTCACCGGTGCGAAGCTCTTCACCGGGTCGAACGGCACCTTGCCGTAGAGCGACGGGTTCACCGCGAGTTGTGCGCTGGCCGCGAAGAGCAGGGTGTAGCCGTCGGGTGCGGCCTTGGCCACCAGTTCGGTCGCGATGTTGCCCCCGGCACCGGCACGGTTCTCGATCAGCACCTGCTGTCCCCAGCGGTCGGACAGCTTCTGGCCGATGCGCCGGGCCATGATGTCGGTCGCGCCGCCCGGCGGGAACGGCAGCACCATCCGGATCGTCTTCGACGGATACCCCTTTGCTGCGACAGGCTGCGCTGCCGCTTGCGGTGGCATGAACGACAGCAGGACTGGTACGGCGAAGGCCATCAACGCAGGACGCATCGCTCGCGCCAATGGTCCGGTCTGTCTGTTGCGGTACCTCTGCATCGCTTCTCCCTGTGGGGGTGTTCAACCTTCCAGCTTGCCCTCGAACAGCGTGATCGGCGGGAATGCACGCGGGTCCGTCACCACGTCGATCACCGTCGTGGTGTCCGACGCCAGCGCAGCCTGCAGCGCCGGGGCGAATGCATCCGCGGTCTCGACGCGGATGCCGTTGCAGCCGCAGGCCATGGCGATCGCCGCATGGTCGACCGGCGCCAGCTGGCAGGCATCGGTGTGCCCGCCGTAGAGCACGTCTTCCGCATGCCACTGGTAGCCGAGGATCTGGTTGTTCAGCACGATCACGGTGACCTTGATGCCCATGCGCTTTGCGGTTTCCAGCTCGGACCACATGTGCGCGAAGCCGCCATCGCCGGTGAGGCAGAACACCTCGCTGGCCGGCTGCGCGAGCTTCGCACCCAGCGCTGCGGGAAATCCCCAGCCCAGCCCGGCGAGCCCGCGGCCGGCCAGGAAGCGCATGCCGGCCCGCTGCGCGGTGAGGAAGTTGGCCGCCCAGATCGGGGCGTAGCTCGCGTCGCTCACCACGACCGATTCGGGCGTGAGCACCCGGTCGAGGTCCTGCATCAGGCGCTCGGGGCGGATCGGCGCGGCGGCCGACGACAGGTGCACGGCAGCTTCCGCGCGGTAGGTGGCATGCCCGTCGGCGATTGCCTGCGCCACGCCAGCGCTCGCCTGTCGGCGCGCCGTGAGGTCCTGCGCCGCGATGGCCTGGCCGAGCTGCTGCAGCGTGAGGCGCGCATCGCCGACCAGGCGCAGCGACTCATAATTGCGACCGACCTCCAGGCCATCGACATCGACATGGATGAACCGCGCCGACTTCGGGAACAGCGCCCACGAGTCGGTGCCGTTCTGGTTGGTGCGGGTGCCCACCAGCAGGATGACGTCGGCCTGGTCGATCAGCGGCCGCAGGTGCCGCGTACGGCTGCGCGTGCCCATGAAATAGCCGATCACGCCCACCGACAGTGGATGCGTCTCGTCGACGGTACCCTTGCCCATCACCGTGGTCGCCACCGGGATGCCGGCCGACTGCTGCAGCGATGCAAGCGCCGCCTGCGCGCCCGACAGGTGCACCCCGCCGCCGGCGACGATAAGGGGTGCCCGGGCCGTGACCAGCAGCCGGGCGGCCTGCTCGATCAGTGCCGGGTCCGCGCTGCAACGGTCGAGCGGGTACGTGCCCAGCGATGCACGCCGCTGCTCGGCGGGCATCTGCGGCAGCGCTTCGGTCAGCAGGTCCTGCGGCACCATCAGCACCACCGGGCCCGGCCGTCCGCTCGCCGCGGCTACGAAGGCCATGTCGATGTAGTCGTCGATGCGCGACAGTTCGGGGATGCGCCGTACCCACTTGCTGCAGCCGCGGAAGATGTCGAAGTGGTCGAGGTCCTGGAATGCGTTGCGGTCGGTCTGCGTGCGGCGCACGTCCTGCACGATCGCCACGATCGGTACCGAGGCCTTCAGGGCTTCGGCCAGGGCCGGTGCGAGCAGGGCGGCTGCAGGCCCGTTCTGCGCGGTGACCACCGATACCTTGCCGGAGGCACGAGCATAGCCGTCGGCCATCGCGCCACCGGCGTTCTCGGTGCGGTAGGCGACCTGGCGCATGCCGTTCTCGGGTACGACCAGGTAGAGCGCGGACGGCAGGCTCTGGCCGAACATCAGTTCGACCCCGTGCCGCTTCAGTGCGCGGGCGACCAGGTGTGCGCCGCAGGGGCTGGGCAGGCTGTGCATGTTCAGTGGCTCCGACAGTTCATCATCGTGTGGCAGTGTCCAGGGCGGCGCCCGCGTCGGCGGCCGTGCCGATCGACCAGCAGGCCTTGAGGATCGCGTCGGCCTTGCCGCCGGCCAGCGGCGGCACCACCAGCGCGCGGAACTTGCGCTCGAGGTCGGCATCGGACATCGGATGCTGCAGCGTGCCCAGTGCATGCTCGACATGCCGGTACAGCACGCGTCCGTCGCGCAGCTTCACCGTGACCTTGCCTTCGGTGCGGCGGATCGCCGGATCGACGGTCGTGGCGACCTTCTCGCGCAGCGCGCGCACCACCGGGTCATTCACGCAGGCATCGCCGAACTGCGCTTCGCCACCGGCGCGGTGCACCAGCGCGGCAGCGGCCGCATGGTAGACGCTGAACTTGCCTTCGAGGCCGGTCTTCGGGAATTTCTTGGCGGTGAGCTCCATCACGATCGGCGACACCACCAGGTCGACCGCCTCGATCATGTCGGCGGTGAGCGCATGCTCGGTCGACAGCTGGATGCAGCCGTCGATCACGCCATGGATCACCAGCCCGCAGGCGAACGGCTTGTACATGTTGTTCGCCAGTTCCCAGGTCTCGCCCAGTCGCTCGGTGATCACCGACGGGTCGAACTTCGTCGACATCACATGCGCGAAGCCGCGCTTCGCCTCGATCGCCTGCTCGGAACTGGTGAAGCCCTGCTGCGCCATCAGCGCGGCCATCAGGCCGCCGTGCGCGGCCCGGCCCGGGTGGAAGCTCTTGCACATCGAGCCGAACATCTCACGCAGCCCGGACGACTGCGTGGCGGCGATGCCCAGTGCCCAGCACATCTGCCGCTCGTCGAGCCCGAGCAGCTTGCCGGCTGCTGCTGCCGCGCCGAAGATGCCAGCGGTGCCGGTGATGTGCCAGCCGATTTCGTAGTGTTCCGGGAACACCGACAGCCCGACGCGGCACTCGGTCTCGACGCCGAGCACGAACGCGTGCAGCAGCCGCTGTCCGCTGACCGGCCCGACGCCGGGCAGAGACCCCGGCCGATCGCCGCCCTGCGCACAGGCGCTCGCGATCGCCAGCAGCGCCGGCCAGACCGGCGCGCTCGGATGGATCGCGCGGGCGTGCGTGTCGTCGTAGTCGAGCACATGCGAGCTGATGCCGTTCAACAGCGCCGCATGCAGCATGTCGACCTTCTCCTCGCGGCCGTACAGCGTCGCCACCGGCGGCCCGAAGCACGGAGCGAGTCCGCGCAGCGCGTTGCCGACCGTGTCGGTCTGCGAACTGCCGATCGCGCAGCCCATCCAGTTGACCAGCGCGCGCGTGGCTTCGTGGTAGAGCGGTGCCGGTACCGTGCCCGGCGTGCTGTCGACGACGAAGCGTGCCAGCGTGCGTGTGACATCGTTCATCTCGTGCCCTTCACTCGGCGCGGATCTGCGCAGCCTTGACCACGCGCGTCCATTTTTCGGTCTCGCTGCGGATGTAGGCCGCGAACTCGGCCGGGGTGTTGCCCACCACCACCGCACCCTCGGATGCGAGCCGCTGCTGCAGTTCCTTCCCGGCGAGCAGCTTCACCACTTCAGCATGCAGGCGCTGCAGGATCTCGGGGGGTACGCCAGACGGTGCCAGCAGTCCGAACCAGGTGCTCGCCTCGAAGTCCGGATAGCCGGCCTCGATCATCGTCGGCACCGCAGGCAGCACGGCCGAGCGCTTCGCGCTCGACACCGCCACCGCGCGCAGGCGGCCGCTGGTGATGTGCGGCATCGCCGACAGCATGTTCGCGAAGAACATCTCGACCTGGCCGCCGAGCAGGTCGGTGATCGCCGGTGCACTGCCCTTGTACGGCACGTGCACGATGTCGATGGACGCGCGCAACCGCAGGAACTCCGCTGCGAGGTGCGGCAGCGTGCCGTTGCCGGTGGTCGCGTAGTTGATCGATCCCGGCCGTGCGCGCGCCAGCGCGACCAGGTCGCGTACCGTCTTCACCGGCAGGGACGGATGTACCACCAGCACGCTCGGCACCGAGGCCACGACCGACACGGGGGCGAAGTCGCGCTGCACGTTGTAGTTGACCTTGGCCAGGGCCGGCACGACGGTGAGGATGCCGGCGGTCCCCATCAGCAGCGTGTAGCCGTCGGCCGGCGACTTCGCCGCTACCTCTGCACCGACCACGCCGCCGGCACCGCCACGGTTATCGATGACCACGGGCTGGCCGAGGCCCTCCGACAGGCGCGGTGCCACATGCCGCGACACGATGTCCACGCCGGAGCCGGGCGGGAATGGCACGACGAGCCGCAACGGCCGGGCGGGCCAGTCGCGCCCGACGGGGGCCTGCGCGAACGCGGCCTGCATCGGGACGAAGGCGGCAAGTGCGGCGACGATCATGCGACCAGCGCACCGTGGGGCAGCACCGCCAGAAGCATCCGCAGGAGCGGCGGGGCCGCTGCGTGGTGCAAGGGGTGCATGGGGTACATGGGGTGCAAGGGTTGCAAGGGGTTGTTGCATTTCTTCCTCCATGCTGCAGCGCAGCTTCACGGCCCTTGCGTTCGATGCGAAGCGCGGTATCCACGGATTATCGCCCAAAGGGCCACGAGGCTTCCGCTAGACTCGCATTCTGTTCCCCCACCTGCCATGGTCGCCCCGATGAGAAAAGTCGAACAATCCGTCTCGCCGCTGATGCTCGAGTTGAGCCGCTACATCGCCGGTGCCATCCGCAAGGCGCCCCCGCGTGAAGCGGTCGAGCGCGCGAAGATCCATCTCGTCGATACGATGTCTGCGATGGTGTCCGGTTCTCGGCTGCTGCCGGGCGAGGCGGCGATCGCCCATGTGCAGTCCCTCGGCGGGCATGCCCAGGCTGGCGTGATCGGCACCGGCATCGTCACCTCGGTGCTCAATGCGGCGCTTGCCAACGGCATGTTCGGTCATGCGGACGAGACCGACGACACCCATCCGCCGTCGCTGACGCATCCGGGCACCAGCGTGGTGCCGGCGGCGCTCGCGATCGGCGAGCGTGACGGTCTTTCGGGCAAGGACTTGCTGCGCTCGATGATCCTCGGCTACGACATCTGCTCGCGCCTGCTGCTGTCCCTGCGGCCGATGCCTTTCCTGCGTTCCGGCCATCATGCCGGTGCGTTCGGGCAGGCCTTCGGCGCGGCGGCGGCTGCGGCGGCCATGCTCAAGCTCGATGCGAAGCAGGTGCGCTACATGCTGTCCTACATGGGGCAACAGGCGGCCGGCATGTACACGATGTTCCGCGACCCCGAGCACATCGAGAAGGCCTACGCGATGGGTGGCATGCCGGCGCACAACGGCACCGCCGCTGCACTGATGGTGTCCAACGGCTGGACCGGCGTCGAGGACATCTTCTCCGGCGAGCGCGATTTCTTCTTCACCTTCGCGGAAGAGAGCGATCGCCGCCTGCTCGTGAAGGGGCTGGGCACCGACTATGAAGTGATGCGCGCGAGCATCAAGCGCTGGCCAGTGGGTGGACCGATCCAGGGCCCGCTGCAGGTGCTTGGCGACCTGATCGCGAAGCACGGCATCCGGGCCGACGACGTCGCGGAACTGGTCGCCTTCATGCCCGACAAGGAACTCGAGATCGTCAACAACCGCGAGATGCCGGACATATCGGTGCAGCACCTGCTGTCGGTGATGCTGGTCGACGGTGGCGTGACCTTCGCATCCGCGCACAGCTTCGAGCGGATGAAGGATCCGAAGGTGCTGGCGATGCGCAAGCGCGTGAAGGCCGTCGGCGATCCGAAGCTCACCGACGTGCAGCGGCGCTGGCGCTGCGTGATGGAGGTGAAGCTGAAGGACGGGCGGGTACTGAAGCACAAGACACTGGCCGCCAAGGGCAGCTTCGAGAACCCGTTGACCCGGGCCGAGGAAGAGGAGAAGGCCCTCGACCTGCTGGTGCCGGTGCTGGGCAAGCGGCGCGCCCGTTCACTGCTCGACACCCTGTGGAACATCGACCGGCTGGACAACGTGCGCAAGCTGCGGAAACTCTACGCCGCCTGATCCGCTGCTTCGGCACCTGGCTGGCAGGCGGCCTCGGCCGCGTGTGTCGGCCGGTGCTTGCTCCAGGCGACATCAGGCGGTCACTCCGCCTTGATGTTCGCCGCCTTGATCACCTTCGCCCATGCAGCGGCCTCGGCGCGGATCTCGGCGGCGAACGCCGCGGGGCTCCGGCTGGTCTCGACCTCGAGGCCCTGCCGGCCGAGCGCCTCGCCGACATCGGCCGGCTTCACCGCCTTCAGGGTCTCGTCGAAGATGCGCGAGACCACTGCCTTCGGGGTGTTCGCCGGCACGAGCAGCCCGTACCAGGCGGTGACGTCGAACCCCGGGAAGCCGCTTTCGGCGATCGTCGGCAGCTCCGGTGCGAGCGCGAGCCTGCGGGGTCCGGTGGAGGCGAGTGCACGCATCTTGCCGGCGCGCACGTGCGGCAGCGTCGCCGGTACGCTTCCGAACAACAGGTTCACTTCGCCCGCGAGCAGCGCCGCCGCAGCCGGGCCGCCGCCCTTGTAGGCGACGTTCACGATGTCCACGCCGGCCCGGAACCTGAACATCTCTGCCGCGAGGTGAAGCGGACTGCCGACCCCGGCCGACGAGTAGTTGAACCGGCCCGGCGCGGCTTTCGCCAGTGCGACGAACTCGGCTACCGAACCGGCCTTGACAGTGGGATGCAGGACGAGCACGTACTGCGCCGAGGCGTACTTGGTGATCGGCTGCAGCGTCTTCTCGATGTTCGGCAGCTTCGGGTACAGCGTCGGGTTCACGGTCAGCGCGGTCGCGAAGCCCAGCAGTACCGTATGGCCGTCGGGCGCCGCGGTCGCCACGATGTCGGTCGCGATGTTACCGGCCGCCCCGCCCCGGTTGTCGACCACCCACTGCTGCCCGGTGCCTTCGCCGAGCTTCGGCACGAGGATGCGCGCGGAGGCATCCGAGCCGCCGCCCGGCGGGAACGGCACGACCAGGCGGATCGGGCGCACGGGCCAGCTGTCGGCGGCCAGCGCCGGAGACAGCCCGACGAAGGTGGCCTGGGCGGCGACGGCGAACGCTGCAGCGAGTCCTGCAGATCGATGGGCAGACTTCATAAATCCTCCGGTTGCCTGCGATCGCTCAGGCGGCGATCGTCATCCTTGTCACTTCGCCGATGTCGTCTGCAGCGTCGAGCGTCCACAGGCGCTCTAGCAGCCGGTCAGCCTGCGCCACCGGCAGCACGCCGTCGGCCAGCCCGCGGAACTTGCGCTCCACCTCGGCTTCGGACATCGGATTCATGTAGTGGCCGCGGTGGTACTCGACCGCTGCCTCGTGCGTCGCGCCCGAGCGCATCACCACCGTCATCTCGCACAGCATCGCCACAGGCATGCGTCGGTTGGCCTCATCGGACTCCCTGACCTTCACCAGCCGGGTCAATGCGCGCACGGCGGGGTCGTGCAGGTATCGATCCTCGAAATGCTCCTCGCCGACTGCGCCGTGCAGGAACGCGATCGCGACCGTGTACGGCATGCTGTGGTCGGCCGACTCGCGCGTCTCGGGCTCCCACTTCTGCGGGTCGTCGGCCATCAGGCGCACTGCCGTACTGACGGTCTCCACGCGGATCTCGACGATATCCTGCGGGTTGCCGATGCGATCGCGCAGCTGCAGCGCCGCTTCGACGACCGTCTGCGAATATTGCCCGAGCGGGAAGTGCTTGATGCTGCATTCCATGATCTTGAACGGGTGTTCGTGCTGTCCGTCCCTGCCGCCCATCACCGGCAGTTCGAACGGCTTGCGCGTCACTGCCTTGAAGTAGCCGCCGACGCCTTCGTAGACCGGCGAGGGTCCTGTCATGCCGCGTGCGGCGAGCATCGTCGCGAACACGGCGTTACGGCTCGCGTTCGCATACGCACAGCCCTTCCACATCGAGACGTTGCCGATGCGTGTCTGGTAGAGCGCGACGTTCGGCGCGACATGCAGGTTCAGCGCCTGGGCGATGCGCGGCGCGTCGAAGCCCGACAGGCGTGCGGCCGCCGCCGCGCTGGCGAGCCCACCGACGGTCGTGTGGTCGAAGCCGAGGGGCTTCAGGTCCTGTACGTCGCAGACGCGGCAGAACACTTCGTAGGCGAGCACCGTCGCGGTGATCGCATCGCGGCCGTTGCGGCGGAACCGCTCGCCGATGCTCAGCACCGCGGCGATGCTGTCGCTCGGATGCCCGGACTCGCCGGTACTCGTGTAGCCGTCGTTGAAGTCGAGATAGCGGATCGCCACGCCGTTGGCGAAGGTTGCAAGGTCAGGGCTGGTCTGCCGCCCGCTGACCATGATGGTCGCAGGCTCGCTGCTGGTGACGGTGCCCGCGATGTCGCGCGCGATCGAGGCCGGCTCGCTGTGGAAGCCCCCGAGGGCGCAGCCGATCGTGTCCACGATCAGCCGTTTCGCCTGTTCGACCACCTCTGGAGGAAGGTCTTCATAGCGCAGCGTGGCTGCGTAGCTGCTCAACTGCTCGACGATCGTCGACAACGGCTTCTCCTCCGGGCCCGGCCGCGCACCCCGCTGGGCGCGGGATCGTCAGGACCGTGTATCGAGTATAGCCAACCCAACGCGTCGGGTTTCGCTGCCTCCGGCATCCTGCGGGTGGCGCTGCCACGCAGTTTGCAGGCCACCTCAGGCCGCCGCAGGACTAGAATCCGGGTTTTGCTGAAAGACCCTGGGATGAAGGTTTCTCCGCTGGTCGGCGTCGTGATGGGCAGCGACAGCGACTGGGACGTGATGCAGCATGCAGTGGCGGTGCTCGTCGAGTTCGGCGTGTCGCACGAGGCGAAGGTCGTGTCCGCGCACCGTACGCCGGACGCGATGTTCGAATACGCGGCGACTGCGCGCGCGCGCGGCCTCGCCTGCATCATCGCCGGGGCTGGCGGTGCGGCGCACCTGCCCGGCATGCTGGCGGCGAAGACCACGCTGCCGGTGCTCGGCGTGCCCGTTCCGTCGCGCCATCTGCAGGGCCAGGATTCGCTGCTGTCGATCGTCCAGATGCCGCGCGGTATCCCGGTGGCGACGTTCGCGATCGGCGAAGCCGGCGCGGTGAACGCGGGGCTGTTCGCAGTATCCCTGCTGGCCGGGGGTGACCCGGCCCTGTGCACGAAGCTCGACGCCTACCGCGATGCGCTCAGGCGCAAGGTCGAAGCGATGACGCTGCCGCCGGCGAAGCAATGATCGCCCCGGGTGCATCGCTCGGCCTGCTCGGGGGCGGCCAGCTCGGGCGCATGTTCGCGATGGC